>JANYEO010000067.1:0-5000 GCA_025363025.1 Opitutia bacterium | reverse complement strand
CATGATCTTGATTATGAAGTGCCTTTAGATCAATTTGAGATGACTGTGCAGGCGATGCTTGGAGGCTTATAGGGACAGCCTTTGCAAAGTTTGTACGAATCGTTTGAGCTTAATGAAATGATGTTTTTTCAATCCGCTCGATTTGTTTTTGTGCACATTGTATTAGTTGTGAGCGCGATGGGGACTGCATGTAGTGTCCGTCCTGTTTTTTATTTTAATGAACCGATGAAATTATTTAGACAAGTTATGCAGGACATACATCCTGAGTTGCGGGGAAGTATAGTTGCTATTAGTGGGAGAGAGGGCGATAACGTCTATACCAGTGTTGATGTAATGCGTGAATCACAGTTTTACATTGGATCCATTGCGAAGCAAATGACCGCTTTGATGCTCTTCGAGGTTTTGAAAAAACAGCATCCCTTGGGAGACTTAAGTGCACTATTAAAACAAAAGTTACTAGAGGCTTTCCCTTTCTCTGAAATATTAAAAGACGTTAATAAGCCCTGGGTTAGTGAAGTATCCTTGTTAGATTTGTTAACTCATCAATCAGGTCTTTCCGGTTATATTGCTTTTTATGAGTATGAATTAAAGAAACGCGAAGCATTAAATGAACCGATTGATCCCATCATACTTTTAAAATGTGTAACCTTTGATGCCTCTAAAAAATATCAATATTCTGATACTAATTATTTTCTATTGGCTAAGTTGATCGAGGAAGCGTTACAGATAAATTTTGAGATAGCCTTCTGTAATTTAATTAAGGGCCCGGAAAAAATGGACACGGCGCATGCACCTATTAGTGGTAATTACTGGGCCTTGAAACAAGAAAAACGCTTTGAGCAATTGGCTTCTAATTTGAACGAAGCAGTTTTTATCGATATGGCAAATGCGTTGGGGGCTGGCAATGTCGTTGCTTCTTTCATGGATTTATTGCGCTGGAATCGTTATTTACATGTAGATCTACCTTTTGAAGTTAGACACGTAATGCTCGAAAGCTATTGTTATAATGATCAAGACGGTTTGGTTAATATAGGGCTTGAGACCATAGCAACGCAGCAGGGGTCTTTGATTGCGTTTGAAGGAGAGGTTGATAGCTATCGGAGCTATCTTGCCTATTTAAAGGACTATGATTTGCACATTGTGGTGCTCAGTAATAACGCTGCAAGTTTTGATCAGGTTATGCTGGCTATTAAACAATGCACGGGGAGTCCGCTGGATTAATTGACAGAGGATTGTCTTAATCGTTTCCCATATTATATTTTTTCAAAATGCCTAAGCTCGCTATTATAGGGGAGCATAACCCCAAAGCCCCTTCGCATGTCGCAACGGATGCGGCGATTAAGCATGCTAATCAAACGCTCGGATTAAGGGTGCAAGCTGATTGGGTATCAACGGAAGCTATAACGCCTGAATTGTTGGCTAGCTACCAGGGCGTGTGGATGGCGCCGGGCGGCCCGTATAAAAACTTAGAGAAGGGTTTGCGGGTTATCAGGTGGGCGCGAGAAAAAGGGGTGCCTTGTCTGGGGACATGTGGCGGGTTTCAGCATATTATTTTAGAATACGCGCGCAATGTACTTGGGTATAAAGATGCGGCCCATGCAGAGTATGCGCCTGATGCGTCCCAGTTATTTATTGCGCCCTTAACTTGCTCATTAGCTGGGCGGGAGATGTTATTAACATTTAAACCGGATTCGAAAGTGGCGGCTATTTATGGAGCCCTTACCGCTACAGAAAATTATTACTGCAATTTTGGAGTGAATCCTGAATTTTCTGCTTTATTTGAACAAGGGCCCCTACGTCCAACAGGTGCAGATGCTGAAGGTGATATGCGGGTGGTTGAGCTAGTGGGACACCCTTTCTTCATGGGAACACTGTTTGTCCCTCAGATGAGGTCAACGGAGGAAAGTCCGCATCCTATTATCATGGCGTTTTTAAAGTGCATGCAAGCCCATGGGCCGTTACTTGATAGTAGGCAGTAAGTTTTAGGTGTTGTAAAAAATCAGTATCGTGTGAGATGACAATTAGCGTACCCGGGTAGGCGGTGAGGGTTTGTAAGATGTGTGTGCGGGTTGGTAAATCGAGGTTGTTGGTTATTTCGTCGAGCAGGAGGGGGCTTTGGCTGAAAGGAGGGCGAGGCTTAGGCGGGCTTTTTCGCCACCGGATAAGTGGAGGAGGGGCTTATTCACTTCCCCGGGTTTTCTGAAAAGAAACCGGGCTAAATGTTCCCGTAGGGCGTTTCCTTTTAAATGAGGGGCTGCATGAGTAAGGGAGTCTAAAACGGTTTTACTAGGGTGAAGATTTTGGTAATGTTGATCGAGATAGCCGATGGAGTCGGGGATATGCCAGTGACCCTTTCTTTTAATAGTCATGTCGCCTAGCATTGCTTTTAAAAGGGTTGATTTACCTGTGGCATTATTTCCTAAAAGGGCGATACGGTCCCCAGGGGCCAGGGTAAGATTTATGTTATCAATAAGAGGGGCTTGCCCGTGATAAGCCACTGAGCCGCAGGTGATGTTAAGGGTTGTGCCGCTCTTTTTGCCTTCAAAGAAAAAGCGGGGCGTTATTTTTTCGATAATAAGGGTATCTGCACGGGCTTCTTCGAGGGTTGTTTTTGCTTCGTTTAATTTCTTCTGATTGCGGCCCACGGTACGGGATCCTTTTTCTTGCATGGCTCGGCGGAGCATACGGTCGTTTTCGTGCGTATTGGCATGGCGGCTTTGAGCGGCCCGTTTGGCTTCGGTTTGTAATTTTTCTTGCAGGGCGATCAGCTGGCGCTTGATCGTAGCTATTTTTTCGAGCTGAGCCTTTTCTTGAATAGCACGCGTGTTGCAAAAAGCGGTGTAGGAGCAATTATAGACCTGAAAGCTATTATGATCGATGGACCAAATGGTATCTGCGAGAGCCGAGAGGAGGGATTCATCATGAGAGGCAAAAAGAATGGCTCCCGGAAAACGGGTGAGGAAATTAATCAGCGCTTTTTTTCTACAGGCATCTAAATGATTAGTGGGCTCATCCAGCAGAAGGAGGTCTGGATTTGAGGCTAATGCAGTTGAAAGGGCTTTTTGGAAATGCTCTGCCCCGCTGAGCGCGCGTGAGGCCTCCGGTAATTGAGGAACATAGCGAGTAATTAGGTTGCTTGCTTTTTTAATAGAGCCGCTTGAGGGCTCGAAGCTTCCCGCTAAAGTTTTTAGCAAAGTAGATTTACCCGCTCCATTGGGGCCGATGAGGCCGATGCGGGCCCCCGGAAGAATCTGGGCGATTGCGTTTTCGAAAAAGGGTTGGCCGTTTGTGGCTAGGCTAAGGCCATGAAAAGACAGAAAGGAGGACATACACGTAAAAACATAAGATTAAGCCGAAGCTACCGACCCATTGAGGATGCGGCGGCTGAGTGGATTAGCGTTTTTAAGCGTGTAGGTGCATTTATGTCCCGGAGTAGGGACGGGAGAGAGGCTGGCTGATTGTTAATTAGAAGTCAAGAATCTTAATCCAGGACGCCTGGCTTAAACTGAATAACTATAAAATCAATGGGGCTATTCGAGGGGTTGCGGGTTTGATAGGCTTCGGTATCGGCTGCGCACCAAATGGGGGTGTGCGCGGAAAACGGGAGATCCGTGACCTCCCCTGAATCGGTAATTTTTTGCAGGGTGCAATCGGAGCTTGCTATTAAAATACGGTCAGGGCGGCTTCCGACCATAGGAGTTGTTGTATTGGCTGGAAGGGTATAGGCGGAGGCCCAGACATAATCATTCTCCCAGAGGACGTTACTGTGGGCGGCTTGGTTAGCTTTATCATTATCAGGAAGATTTAGGGCCCTGGGCTTAAATTGAATGACAGTGAATGTAATGGGTCGTTCTGATGGATTGATGCTGTGGTAGTCAACCTGATCGGGCTCACACCATATGGGTTCGTAGGATTTAAAGGTAAGTGTGAGCGTCGGGCCAGAAACAGGCTTCTTAATGAGTGTGCAATCGCAATTGGTAAACGCTAAGCGCGGGGTTTTGAATTGATTAAGCCCGGAAGTTGTATGCGGGGCCAGTGTGACGGACCAGGCGGTGGCGTAATCATTTTCCCAAAGCTTGGGGCGATCGCATGAGGCTGAGGTCTGAGGTGCTGGGGCCTGGTTATTTTGAAGGGGTGAATGTGAGCAGCCAGAAAAGAGGCCAAGGGCTAAGCTTAAAAGACCAATGAGTAGATGATGAGAGGAAATCATAGCAGAGCGGGCAGAGGGTTTATGTTTTGAATATTGTTTATCAAGTTGAGCGAAAGTAGGAGGATTGATCCAGCTTTAATAATTTTCGGGCTTGCGTTTTAGGGGGAGAGGCTAGATCCTCCGGCTCCCTTTTACAAAGGCTGGGGCGCTTGAGCGAGCGTACTTAGTCCAAGGGAATTGTTTAAGCTTATCGTTATCAAGATCCTAGGCACTCGATTTTCGCTCATTTCGAGGGTATGGAGCCATAAATTATGAATATTACACTGCAAGACATGTTAGAAGCCGGGGTGCATTTTGGTCACCAAACACGCCGGTGGAATCCAAAATCGAAGCCCTTTGTTCATGGGAATCAATCGGGCATCTCGATTATTAACCTCGAGAAAACGATGTCGCAGCTTGAAAAAGCCTGCACCTTTTTGGAAGAGTTAGTGGCCTCAGGCAAAGATGTTCTCTTTGTCGGCACAAAGCGCCAGGCCCAAGAAATTGTCCGCGAATCCGCAACGGCTGCCAATATGCCGTTTTGTGCGAGCCGCTGGATGGGCGGGTGTCTTACCAATTTTTCGACGATTAAACGTAGCTTAGACAAATATAAACGCTACTTGGCCATGGATACTGATGGCGAGCTGGCCAAGCTTCCTAAAAAAGAGTTGGCTGTTATCCGCCGGGAAATGGCGCGTATGCACCGGAACTTCGAAGGCCTTCAAGGCGTTAAAGATCTGCCGGCTGCCCTCTTTATTGTTGATAGCAAGACTCAATATATTGCGGTTGCAGAAGCTACCCGCTTAAAGAT
>JANYEO010000044.1 GCA_025363025.1 Opitutia bacterium | reverse complement strand
GTGCCCGGTACTCCGAGTATTCCGTGCGCTTGCCTTGGCCATTTTCACCGGCAATCAGGAGGCAGGCTTGCGCATCTACCACTTCTAGCGTGTGGACAAAGTCTTTATCTTTTAAGCGAATCCCTTGTACCCCACGTGTCGCCCGTCCTTGATCCCGTAAATCGGTTTCAGGGAAGCGGATGCACATGGCGTAGTGGGTCACGAGCATCAGTTCGTCATCTCCTTTAGTGATCTTGGCCCCAATAATTTCATCATCTTCGTCTACGCGAATGCCAATGATACCACCTTTGCGGTAGTTGACGTACTCGGCCAGGTTAGTCTTTTTAATGATCCCTTTGCGGGTACCCAGTACGATGAAGTGGTCTGCGGCAAAATCTTTAAAGCAGAGCATCGCGGCAATCTTTTCGCCTTTTTGCATTTGTAGGACGTTGGCCAAGGCCCGCCCTTTGGCCGTACGGGATCCTTCAGGGATTTCGTAGACCTTCTCTACGTAAATGCGCCCACTTGTCATGACAAAGAAGATATAGTCATGTGTACTCGCGGTAAAGAGATGCTCCACAAAGTCCGTATCGTGCTGCCCTGCCCCGATAACGCCCTTGCCCCCACGTTTTTGGGAGCGATAAGCACTCACCTCTGTCCGCTTAATAAAGCCGGCATGCGTCACGGTGATGATGCAGCCCTGGTTGGCGATCACATCTTCCATGCGGAATTCCCCATCCGCCGCCAAAATTTGCGTACGCCGTGGGGAGGCAAATGGTATTTTGTAGGCACTCAGTTCTTCTTTAATGACTGCAAGCAAGCGGGCTTCACTGCCTAAAATCAGGCGGAATTCTGCAATAATCTTCATGAGGCCCGCATACTCGTCGTCAATCTTTGCACGCTCGAGGCCCGTTAATTGGGAGAGACGGAGGTCGAGGATGGCGTTCGCTTGGCGGTCCGTTAGCGGGTACTGAGCCATTAAACGCACCTTTGCCTCGTCACGGGTTTGTGAGGCGCGGATGATGCGAATAAAGTCGTCTAGATTATCTAGCGCAATGCGATACCCCTCAAGGATATGGGCACGGTCAAGCGCTTTTTGAAGGAGGAACTGCGTGCGGCGGTAGACTACTTCGCGGCGATGGTCGATGAAGCATTCGAGGAGCTCCTTAATGTTCATCTGCTTGGGCCGCCGTTTGTCGAGGGCTAGCAAGATGACGCCAAAGGAGTTTTCAAGCGGTGTATGCTTAAAGAGTTTGTTGATAACTACCCGTGGCACCTCACCCCGTTTTAGCTCCAAGACGATCCGCGTTTTTTCGTCAGACTCATCCCGTAAATCGCTGATTTCGTCGATAATTTTATCACGGACCAGGTCTGCAATTTTAGTTACGAGGGTCGCCCGGTTTACGTTATACGGGATCTCGGTGATGACAATTTGCTCTCGATTACCTTTGAGCTCTTCGGTATGGACGATGCCTTTGATGCGAATAATGCCTCGCCCCGTCTTCATGTATTGGATGATCCCTTCTCGGCCGGAGATCGCCCCCCCCGTCGGAAAGTCCGGCCCGGGGATGTGTTGGATTAAGCGGTCAATCGAGATGCTCGGCTCATCAATAATGGCCAGAGTCGCATCAATTAATTCCCCTAAATTATGAGGCGGGATGTTGGTTGTCATCCCAACTGCAATCCCGGTTGAGCCATTCATAAGCAGGTTGGGTAAACCTGCAGGCAGAACAGTGGGCTCAGTCGTGCTCTCTTTGTAATTAGGGACAAAGTCGACCGTGTCTTCGTCGAGGTCCTTGAGGAGGATTTCAGCAATCTCCTTTAAACGGCTTTCTGTGTACCGGTACGCAGCGGCAGAGTCCCCGTCGATAGAGCCAAAGTTCCCCTGTGGGTCGATGAGGGGGTAGCGCATAACCCAGGGCTGAGCCAAGCGTACGAGTGTATCGTAAACAGAGGTATCGCCGTGTGGGTGATAGTTTTTAAGTACTTCTCCGACGACGCCCGCACACTTGTCAAAGGCGCGATTGTGGAGAAGGCCTTCGCGGAGCATCGCGTAGAGGATGCGTCGTTGAACGGGCTTTAGCCCATCCCGTGCATCTGGCAGCGCACGGCTGACAATGACCGACATCGAATAATCGATATAGGCCGATTCCATGATTTCCGTGATGCTGGTCGGATAAAGTTTTTCGTTAGCAGTATACATGAATGTCCTTAATCCTTTAAATTAAACGTCGAGGTTGCTGGTACGCAGGGCATTATCCTCAATAAAGCGGCGCCTATCCGGCACATCTTCTCCCATGAGGATGGTGAAGACTTCGTCCGCATGCGCGGCATCTTCAATGTCCACCTTTAAGAAGCGGCGCTTTGCAGGGTCCATTGTTGTCTCGTAGAGCTGCTTTGGGTTCATTTCCCCTAAGCCCTTGTAACGTTGGATGGAGAGCCCCCTGCGGCCAATTTCACGGATCTTCGGCATGACTTCTAGGACGGATTGCAGCGGGGTTATCTGTTGGTTCGCCTGGTCCTTGTTTTCAATGAGCTGGTAGGCAGGCTCCTCCGTGGGGGAGAAGTGTTCGGACTTAATTCCAATTTCCTCGAGCTCTTGTAGCACTTTGCTCATCTGCATGCCTTCAAAGAGTTCATAGATGTTGACCCGTTGTTGCAGTTTTTGACCTTCTTCGAGGAGTTCTTTGACGAAGTGCCCTTCAAAGAGGTCTTCAACGATGTCAAATTCGGCAAAAAACGCAGAGCGGTCGGCCTCATCTTTTAAATAACGGAAGGCCTCTTGGTTCCCCGTGCGGATGCGCGCAATGAAGCGGGGGAGGGTATGCGTCTTAGTATCGTACTGGTCTAGGTATTGGCTAAGCGGGGCGCCATAACGCGTAATCCCGGCTCCTAGTTGTTCTAGCTTCGCCAGTGCGGTGGTGATCTTTTCGATCTTTGCCCCCGGGAAGGCATGGTTATCTTTTAAGCGGACAAGCGTTACGTCTTCGGCCCCTAGCTCAAGGAGGATCCGGCTAAGTTCCGCATCACTATCCACATATTGCTCCCGGCGCTTGCGTTTGATTTTATAAAGGGGGGGCTGGGCAATGTACACATAGCCGTGCTCAATGAGCCCTCGCATCTGACGGAAGAGGAAGGTGAGCAGAAGGGTGCGGATGTGCGCCCCGTCGACGTCGGCGTCCGTCATGAGGACGAGTTTATGGTACCGCGCTTTTGTGATATCAAAGGCGCCATCCCCTGTATCGCCCACCCCTGTTCCTAGGGCCGTAATAAGCGTGCGAATTTCGTTATTGCCGAGGACCTTATCTAATCGTGCTTTTTCAACGTTTATGAGCTTCCCGCGGATGGGCAAAATGGCTTGGAAGCGCCTGTCTCGTCCTTGCTTGGCCGAGCCTCCGGCGGAGTCCCCTTCGACGATATACAGTTCGCAGATGGAGGGGTCTTTTTCTGCACAGTCTGCCAGCTTCCCAGGGAGGCCTCCTCCTACGAGGGCGCTTTTGCGAACCGTTTCCCGGGCTTTACGAGCAGCTTCACGCGCGCGGGCTGCGTTTAAGCACTTATCAATAATTTTTTTAGCCAGTCCCGGGGTCGTTTCAAAGACGTATTTTAAGCTGTCCCCTGTTACTTTTTGGACAATCCCATCCACTTCCCCGTTGGAGAGTTTCGTCTTGGTCTGCCCTTCAAAGCGGGGCTCTGGTACCTTAACGGATATAACGGCAGTTAAGCCTTCGCGGACGTCGTCTCCGCTGATGGCCGGGTCTTTATCCTTAATGAGGTTGTTGGCCTTGGCGTAGTTGTTGACGACGCGGGTTAAAGCCGTACGAAAGCCCGATAAATGCGTCCCTCCTTCGATATTGTAGATGGAGTTCGCATAGGCATAAATTTGGTCGTTGTAGCTATCGTTGTATTGCAGGGCGACATCGACGATTACCTTAGGCTCCGGCTTATCTGGGCTTTCTGCTGCTTCTCCGGAGAAGGCAATCGGCTCTGGGTGGAGGACGGTTTTGCTACGGTTTAAGTACGTAACGTATTCTTTAATGCCATTTTCAAAGCGGAAGGTCTCGGCTTTCTCAACGCGTTCATCATTCAGATCAATGGTGATGCCCGGGTTAAGGAAGGCCAGTTCTCTTAGCCGCTTAGCTAAGATTTCGTATTTAAAATCGAGGGTTGTTAAAAATATTTGTGGGTCAGGGAGGAAGGTGATCTTCGTTCCTGTTTTTTTGGTATTCCCCGTAACATGCATCCCCTGCGTTGTCTTCCCTCGGGAAAACGCCATGTGGTGTACCTGCCCATTTTTGCGCACCTCAACGTCGAAGATTTCAGAAACAGCGTTCACGCACTTAGCCCCCACGCCGTGCAACCCTCCAGATACCGCATAGGCCCCTTTGCCAAATTTCCCCCCTGCGTGCAGGTTCGTCATGACGAGCTCTAAAGCGGGGATCTTGTAAACCGGGTGCATGTCAACCGGGATACCTCGGCCATCATCTTCGATAGAGCAGGAGCCATTGAGGTGGACGGCCACCTTCACATGGGTGCAATAACCTGCCAGGGCCTCGTCAATAGAGTTGTCGACTATTTCGAATACACAGTGGTGCAGGCCGCGTTCGTTGGTATCCCCGATGTACATATCGGGCCGTTTGCGGACGCCTTCCAAGCCTTCAAGCTTTTGGATCTTAGAGGCATCATAGTCGGATCCGTCTTTAATTTTTAGATCGTCTGGAGAATGGTTCTCGGTCATAAGTCGTATTAGGCAAGCAGCGTATTGAGTTAAAGAGGGATCCAGGATCGTTGATTATGGGGGGATTTCAAGGCTAATAGTGAGGCCGCGGCAGAATGCATGTTTTTCAGCCCTTACTGCGTTCGGCGTGCTCACGTACCTGTGCGTACATTCGTCGCTTCGTCCCACAACTTCCTCAAAATCAAAGCATTTTGCAATCGGCCTCCGCGTGATCTCCTGGGGTTAGAAAGTTAAAATACTCAGTATTTGTTCAAAACTATATGAAGCAATAGTCTAATGGTAACTTTCTGGGAGACAATACGTCCCCAGGTCTTCGTGCCTTTCTTTTACAATCTGCTTGCAAATAAGAAAGAAAATTATTGGCTTATCATTATTAAAAATATGCGCTCTTTCTTAAATGGCTTCTTTATTTTTTGTCTAAGCACTGTGAGCTGTGTCGGCGAATGGGATCATGCCCCTCAGGAAAACGTACACCGTAGTTTAGATCAAGCTGTGCGCAATGGGGATGTCGCCCTGGTGCGTTCTTTGTTAAAGCGGTGGGCTTCTTTGACTTATGCTTTTGATGGGCTTTATCCGCCTTTGCATACTGCAGCTTATTTTGGACATATTCCAGTTGTGGATGTACTATTGGAAGCAGGGGCCCTTATAGAGTCAAAAGATATGCAGGGGGGCACACCCCTGCATGCCGCGGCTTTAGCCAATCAGCAGGCTATGGTTCAGTTTTTGCAGTCTAGGGGTGCTTCTATAAATGCAAAAAATAACAAGGGGCAAACGCCTTTTCACTTGGCCGTTTTATCAGCTGATGTCGAAATAGTACATTTTTTATTTGAGGCAGGGGCTATGCTGGATGCACGCGATAGCGAGGGGAATACCTCTTTACATACCGCGGCTGAGTCTAACAATACGTTCGAGGTCCTTGAGTTTTTGTATGCGCATAAGGTCGATATAGATGGGTTAAATAAGGCATGGGAGTCCCCTTTGATGTTGGCTATTAAAACCGGTAAAATGGATAAAGCACGGTGGCTCTTACAGCACGGGGCCAATCCCTTGCTCAGCGATGACTGGGGGTATTTTCCGTATGATTATCTCCTGCCTTGGGCTGAGGACGATTATTTAGATCAAGCCTTGAAAGGGCCAACCTTGGAGGCTAAGCGCACGCTTTGTCTGGGGGGTACGCCTCCGCTGCGTGGCCCTTGGCAGTCGTTGACGCGGTCTTCTTGGGAGACGTATTGCACCGCTTTGAAAAACAAGGGAGATCCTACTTTTTGCCAAGAGTGGCTCATTGCCACGGGGAAAGACAGTCCGGGAGCGTATTATTTAAAAGCTATTTTGCGATTAGCCACCCATTGCTCGGGGCTTCGCTTTGTGGCGAAGTGCCAGGGGTTAGTCGATGCTGCCGAGCTTGAAGCGAGGGACGCCGAAGAAACGGCTTTATGAGGCTGCTTTAACATGCTTACCCTTTCAGCCCCAGCAAAACTCAATCTATTTTTAGCCGTAACAGGCTTAAGGGCAGATGGCTTTCATAATCTTGTTAGCTGTGTGGCCCCCCTTTCGTTACATGATACCCTAAGTTTTAAGATAGTCCCTGAAGCCGGTCCAGATTACCTGCATATAGAAAATAGCCCAGGCCTCCTTGCAGATGCTTCTAATACGGTGCTTAAGGCTATCCAGTGTTTTCGCAAAGCCCATGCTTTTTCGGGGCGAGTCGAGGCTGTTTTGGCGAAAAAAATCCCCTTTGCGGCCGGTCTTGGGGGCGGCAGTAGTGATGCCGTCGCTACTTTAAAGGGCTTAAATACGCTCCTGGGCGGCCCCCTTTCTGCAGACCATTTAATGGAGCTTGCTGCCCAAATTGGGTCCGATTGTCCTTTGTTTTTATACTCCAACCCTTCCCTTATTCGCGGTAGGGGGGAAGTGGTAACGCCGGTTTCAGCGGCTGCAGCCGAGGCGCTCCAGGGCCAACGCCTTTACCTTTTTAAGCCTGATTTTTCCATAGAGACTCCTTGGGCCTATGGTCAATTAAAGGCCACACAGGCCTATACCCCACCTCTTGAGGCAGAGGCAGCACTCGCTACCTTTCTCGCTGCCTTGGAGGCCCAATCGCCGCTTCATTTTACCAATGATTTTTTGAAGCCCTTGGCCTTCAAATACCCGCTCCTTTCTCTATTTTTAGATCATTTAAGGCAACAAGGCTTTGCCTGTGGCTTAAGTGGCAGTGGCAGTGCTTGTTTTGTTTGGCTAAATGAGAATACACCTATTGAGGTTCTTGAGGGCCAGATAGTCGGAGCCTTTGGCCCTCATTGTTTTAGGGTGGAGACACGTATTCAGTGTCCGGGCTCTGTGAGTTAAGCACTGTCGCTTCAGGGTTGAAGCTCCTTTAGTTTTTCTATATTCCTTTAAGCGTCCCTGGGTTCAGGGCTTACTTTTATGGAATTACCCGAGCGTATTTTGCAAGGTGTGGCTGTATCCCCCGGTTTTGCCGTTGGGCCCGCTTTGTTATTTTCTCCGGGAGAGTTAAATGTACCTTGTGTTATTATTAGTGCAGTTGAGCGCGCACAGGAGATCACTCGCTTCGAGGCGGCAATAGCTGCCACTCAAGCAGAGCTGGAGGCCTTGCTTCAGGTTGTGGCCCAGCGGCTAGGGCCGGAGGAGGCCCGTGTCTTTGAGGCTCACCGTATGGTGTTGGAGGACAGGCTTTTAATTGAAGACACCCTGCAGGAGCACCGGCATAGTGGTCGCAATATCGAGCATTGTTTCAAAATAGTGTCCCGTCGCTATGCAGATACTTTGGAAAAAGCGGAGGACGATTATTTGCGCGGTCGTGTGGCTGATGTTCGAGATGTGTCACGCCGTTTACTTCAGCGCTTGCTAAGTGGGCGGGCGCATCCGCCTTTAAGTTTGCCGCACCCGGGCATTATCATTGCGGAGTCTTTATCCCCGTCGGACATTGCTGTTTTAGATAAAGAGCAAGTCTTGGGGATTATTACGACTCAAGGGGAGCGCACAAGCCATGCCGCGGTTATGGCGCGTTCGCTCAAGATCCCAGCGGTCGTAAGGCTGCACCGCGCTTTGGCGCATATTGAGCCTGGGGCTACACTTTTGCTTGATGGGTATGAAGGCACGGTAATCGTTAACTCCACAGCCGAGACGTTGCACCGTTACCGTGCTCTGCGCGAAACTCCTGTATGTGTTGCAGTTTCTACTAGTAGTTTTGCGCGTCAAACAACGGATGGGCACGCTTTTACGCTGATGGCTAATTTAGAATCAGCCGATGAGGCTATCTCCGCTCGCAAGGCGGGGGCCCAGGGGGTAGGGCTGTTTCGGACGGAGGGGCTCTTTCTGCGCGAGGCCGGCTTCCCTTCGGAGGAAGTTCAGTACCAGGCTTACCGCCAAGTGGTAGAAGCTTTCCATCCGCATCCGGTGACTTTCCGCACTCTGGATTTAGGAGGAGACAAAGCGTTATCTCACCCCCTGTACCCTCGCGGAGAGCATAATACCGCCCTGGGGCTCAAAGGCATTCGGTTTAGCCTCGCTTATCCAGAAATTTTGCAAGAACAGCTCGCGGCCATTTTGCGGGCGGCCCTTCATGGCCCTGTTCGTCTCATGTTGCCGATGGTTACGTCTTTGGATGAAGTTGCTGCTGTGGCAGAATTATTGGAAAAAGCGTATGAATCATTGCGCGCGCGTCATCTTCCTTACGGGCAAATGATGGACCGGGGAATCATGGTGGAAACGCCGGCCACGGCTTTGCTAGCAGATCATTTTGCACATCAAGTTGACTTTATGAGTCTGGGCACCAATGACTTGATTCAGTACACTTTGGCTGTTGATCGCTTGAGTGACCGCGTGGCTTCGCTTTACGAGCCTCACCATCCTGCTGTTCTAAGACTTATTTACCAAGTGGCCGAAGCCGCTCGCTTGCATAATTGCCCCTTAAGTGTGTGCGGGGAAATGGCGGGGGATCCTTTTTATGCCCCGCTTTTATTGGGGCTCGGGGTTGATGCCCTCAGTATGGCCCCTGCCGCTATGGAGGCCGTTTGGGGGGTTCTTAGCCGGGTTTCCTACCGCCAGGTTAGGGCACTCGGGGTGGTGGTTTTAGGGCTGAGCCAAGCATCCCTTATTAGGGATCATTTGCAGGCTTTTTATTTGCAGGCTTTGCGAGATTAAGCGCCTGTCGCGGGTAATACGAGACGCAGCATTTCGGCTTTGTGGGCCCAAAGGCCGGCTTCAGGCATTTCCATGGCTTGGCTTACCCAATGGGCTGCGGCTTCGTTATCTTCTGCTTGGACAGCTAGGAGTGCGCGTTGGTAGGCGGCTTCTGCTCGGAAGGTGTCTAAAAGGGTTTTGTCCCCGGCTATGCTTTCAAAACAGGTGATGGCCTCTGCCGTGTTATGGCTTAAGGCTAGTGCAAGGGCTTGTCCTAAGCGGGCACGGCCTAGTAGAGGGGAGTTTTTTAAGGGGCCA
>JANYEO010000042.1 GCA_025363025.1 Opitutia bacterium | reverse complement strand
AATTTGTTTTCGCTCTTTTAAGGTTAAGTGGCAGTACTGCTTTTTTGGCATGATGATTAATCTGTTTTCCAACATTATCATCACTGCTGCTTAACCCTTTTTCCAGCCTAAGGGTGCTGCACTTCATACTTGAATCGGCCCCAGCACGATTATCTATTAGGTGCGATTGGCGGCGCCATTGGCCTAAGACCCAAAGATAAACCCCCTGCATACGATAAACATGGAGGGGCCATTGCAGCCAAGCTACGTAACACAACAGCACAACCCATGCTAGAAGCCTTCTTTAATCATTATACCACGGCAAGCGAAATTAAAGCCCTCTCAACCCATATTTTTTCAAAAATGCAAGATCCAGCATTTGCTCAAGCTGTGATCGACACCATGAGCCTAGCGCTCTTTGATCCTGACAAGCGCAGTGAAGATCAAATCACCTTAAAAGAATACATCATTTCTTCAACCAATGACCCTGCTCAACCCTACGTCCCCATAACACAGGAAGCCCTGGAACTTCTAAAAACTTTAAGAAACGAACTAGGCGAAGATGCTTTTTATGACCTTGTAGATGCAGATAAAAGCGCAGAGGCAAACTGGCCAAAGCTCGCAAAGCAAATCCAAGAAGAACTTGCAAAAATCGGTCTTCGCATTCAAGACTTTAGCCTTTGTGAGAAACCCGAAGACTACATCCCTACAGAAGCTGCATTAGCCAAGCTAGCTTACGATTTCGGGGTTGTGAAGTAAACACCACACTACCCTCTCACTCGCCAGCGCCATACCCAAAGGAAAAGACCTACAACACATGTAATGGCTGAGTAAACAATGCCGCGGTTGCATCCAAAAATAAGAGAGGCATCCGGCTGGCGGAAGCATTCACCCAAGATCCGTAGCAGCCCGTACAACATCAAAAACTCAGCCACTAAAATACCCGGCTTAACCCCCCCCCGCCAAAAACGCCATTGTAGATAGATTCCGAGAAGCAGCCCCTCTAAACCCGCTTCATAAAGCTGCGACGGATGACGAACCGGCAAAAGCGATATAGGGTAACCTGCATAAGGCGCACTTTGAGGGAAGATGACGCCCCATGACACCGTCGTTACCTTTCCCCAAAGCTCCCCATTAATAAAATTAGCAATACGGCCAAAAAATAGCCCTGGAGGGGTTAAACTAACCACCACATCTGCGATTAACCAACAATCCTTATCATAACGCTTTGCAAAGAGCAAAATCGCGACACAGACCCCAAAAAAACCTCCATGACTGGCCATACCGGCAATCCCCCCTCCACTCATTTCAAATAAAATCCACGGTGCTTTTAAAAAACGGCTCGTATCATATAAAACACAATAACCCAACCGGCCCCCTATCAAGACCCCAAAAATAAGGTAAGTTAATAGCGCACTATCTTCCCCGACCCGCAACGCCACTTTGCTCGCTCGCATATATCCGCGCAACATAAGGCCTGCAGCCAAAAAACCAGCCGCATAACTAAGCCCATACCAACGAATACCCGGCAAAGGCCAGCTTTCAGGAAAATGGATTAAAACAGGATCAATAGAGTGAATCCAAGTCGCTAACATAGAAAAGGAGCTAAACATTGAAAGTATAAGCTGTAATCTCTCATTTATTACCTCCTGGTAGCAAAAAAGGCACTGGAGATATAAATACCTCCGGTGCCTTTTTGAACTAATAGAGCCTTTTTAGCGGCTGAAGCGGCGACGATCGCCCCCTCCACCACGGCTATCGCCTCCACCGTGACCGCCACCTCCGTAGCCGCCACCTCCGTGACCGCCACCATGGCCTCCTCCTCCGTAACCACCACCGTGGCCACCGCCGCCGTGATGACGATCACCGCCTCCACCATGCTGGCGAGGAGGATTGTCTTCTAAAGGACGGGCGATATTAACTTTGAGAGGACGACCCATGAAGGATTGGCCTTCGAAACGGCGTACCGCTTCTTCAGCTTCTTCAGAGCTCGACATAGTTACAAACGCAAAGCCACGAGCACGGCCCGTGAACTTATCGCGCATCACGTGAACAGTTTCAACGCGACCTACTTGCGAGAAGAGCGACTCGAGGTCACCTTCTGCAGCTGCCCAAGGCAGATTACCAACAAACATCTTATTTTCCATATTATATTGACCGGGAACTCACCCACTTAAGGACACCTGCTTGGAACACGGCCCTTTGCCTGCTCCATCCCGGACCACCCGGCGCCTGCTGCCTTAACACTGCGAACTTTCCCATCCAACTCCAACCATTAAGGCATTTATGGCCTTGTGCAAGATTAAAAACAACTTGGCTTCTTACTAAAAATAAGGTCTCATAAACGTTTATCATGGAAACACCCGAAAAACCCGTCGCTTTAACCTGCGCACAGCCTAGCAGCCGCTTGCAATTAGGCAATTACCTAGGAGCTATACGGCGTTGGGGGACTTTTCAAGACACGCATACCTGTTTTTTTGGGATTGTAGACCTTCACGCAATCACTGTACCACAAAAACCAACGGATCTACGGCATAATAGCCTCTCCCTCTTAGCAGAGTATATTGCATGCGGGCTTGATGCACAAAAATCTCACTTATTTCTACAATCACAAGTAACAGGGCATACAGAACTGGCCTGGATATTGGGGTGCATTACCCCTCTCGGGCAACTGCAGCGAATGACTCAGTTTAAAGATAAGTCGACCCGCCAAGAAACTGAAGGAACGTTTATTGGCGCCGGCCTCCTCTACTACCCCATATTACAAGCGGGGGATATCCTCTTGTACAATGCCGATATCGTCCCGGTTGGGGAGGATCAAAAACAGCACCTAGAGCTCACGCGCGACCTAGCTGAACGTTTTAATGCGACTTACTCCCCCACTTTCAAAATACCCGAGCCTGCTATCGATAAAGAAGTTTCAAAAATTATGTCCCTCCAGGATCCGACAAAAAAAATGTCTAAGTCCGACCCAGATCCACGGGGCGTCATTTTCCTCTTAGATGAACCAGCTATCATCCGGAAGAAAATCATGAGCGCTGTTACCGATACGGGCAATGAAATCCTGGCACATGAGACAAAACCGGGTATTAGCAACCTCCTCACGATTTTAAGCGCTTTAACCCACAAACCTATTTCAGCCCTAGAAGCCCAATTTAAAGGCATAGGTTATGGAGACTTCAAAAAAGCGGTAGCGGATGTTGTTATAAACACCTTAAGCCCTATCCAAACCCACTACCAAGCCCTTATGGCCGACAAAAAAGCGTTAGAAGCTATTCTCGAAGCAGGCCGCGTAGCGGCTCAAAAAAGAGCGGATCAAACCCTGGCCAAAGTTTACCGCAAAGTAGGATTTTTAGAACGCCAGCGCAGCTAACTCGCTGAATCGACAATCGACCAAAAACTCAAAAGAAATACATTTTGCAGCGGTCTCCTTTAAAGCTGACATTCGCCTCCTTGTTTTTATTATTACTAAAATGAACAACATCAACTCTTCATCTACCAATACAACACCCATACGGGTTCTTTTGCACGCACTCAACAATCAGTTAGGCGTAGTAATGGGGTCTTTAAGCTTAATGGAAACAACCCTTGAGACGGATCCCGCTCGTACAAAACGCATGCTAAACTTAGCGCAAGAAGGGGCTAAAAAAATGGCCGAAGTCATCTTGGAGTACAAAAACCAAATGCCCCCCACCCCCTAACACTATTTCCAAAAAAATGCCGCAAGAGGCTTGACTTTAGAAAGCAAAGATCCGAGTCTGCGAACCTCTTGTTTTTTGGCGATTGGGGTAGTAGCTCAGTTGGTCAGAGCGCCGGCCTGTCACGCCGGAGGTCGCGGGTTCGAGCCCCGTCTATCCCGCCACTTAACAAAAAAACCCGCATAGTATCCACTACTTGCGGGTTTTTTTGTGCTTGAATAGGTCCAGGTTCATTCAAAGCAAAATTATCCAGTTAAACAATGCTTAATACAGCGGTCTCAATGTCCGAGACTGCATGCAAAATACTTTGATTTTTAGATGATTACGAGCGAGGCGCACGCAAGCCTACTTTAAGTAGGTGCGTACGCCGAACGCAGTAAGGGCTAAAAAACATGCATTCTGCATGCAGTCTCCGTTTAGCTGCCTAAGGTCGTCGTATACCGGGCAA
>JANYEO010000030.1 GCA_025363025.1 Opitutia bacterium | reverse complement strand
CCGCCGCTGCAACCTTACGCGAGCGGCGCAAACCATCTACCTGTTTTCTACAGAAAGAGTCAGTTACTTGCAAACCTCAATATTAAGATGAAGCTACGTTCCGGTACTGTGACGGATGGAAGTGATTACGGACAGGACTTTCGGCGGATGACAAATTCCTGGCACAGCGGATCTCCCAGAAAGTGGTGTGCACTTTGTAAATTTATAACTAATAGAAGCAACAGCGGTGATTGTTATCCGTGTTATTACGAGTATGTAACCTCTCACGATGACTGTCCCCCTCCCCCTGGCGGTAAATGTGAATAAAAGTAATCACCTGGCTACCTTTTTCATTTGCTTCAGTTACGGGCGAGCGGTTGTGTGCAGCAGTAGCAGCTAGCAAGGTTGTCAGTCAGTTTCGTGTGTTGGATCGGAACGGTCGTCAACTCTTGCACAGTCTGAGATGTTTTCCATCAGAATAAGTGACCTGAAGGATAACATTCTTGAAAAGACGGGCTTCGTTTTAAATCAGAGCCAAACGAAGAGGAAAAGGGCATACGAAATAGAAGCTTTTCAGGATTACAAACTGAGGGTAATTGTACCAGTACCTATTACCGGATGGAATCATATTAGCTTCAACCTACACGAAGATTACTACCAAAAAAAGTGTACCCATTGGCACATTCCCGAGCCTAGATTGAAGATTAACACTGAAAGTAAATATCGTTTATACTGGCATAGAGCAGGTCGTCGTGCTTGGTTTGAAAACCTAAAGGAGACACTCGTTTTTTCAATTGCATGTGCAGCTAATTTAAAAAACTGTAAATCTTGTAAAACGTTGTGGCTCCGCGTTATTATGATTGAGTATGGTAATGATCGTTCTGAAAAAAAGAGGTCTGAGATTTCTGTTCCATTTATTGTCAACCAAACAGACGAATAAACAATATTGCAACGGCAGTCGTGTTTTTCTACTGTATAGACCCCGTCGTTAGCAGTCTGGTGGGGGTGAGACTTCCAGGTGAAATACAACCTACACCTCCCAGTTGGCTTAGCACGCTTGATCGGTACGGACGTAGTTATGGAGTCTACCTTTGACAAAATTAGTGTCGTAATAAGTGACATGAAGGATGTCATTCTCTCAAGGAAAGGGTACGTTTTAACTCGCAGCCAAACAAGGAGGCAAAAGGCTTACGAAATAGAGCCAGGTGTGGACTATAAACTGCGTGTGGTAGGGGAACTTAGGGGTGAAATTACCCTTTGCCTCGTGCCTGATTACTACGACAAAAAATGCACCCACTCGGACATTCCCATTCCTTGTCTGATCATTCAGCCTGAACAAGATGTTGGAAAGTACAGCTTTGAAGTTAAAACCACTGACTTACTCAGTGAAGATAGCTTCGAGTTTGAATACTTGTTCCCGGAAGAGAAACTAATTTTCAGAATTATAACTACGCGAAGTACTTGCAAATCATGTGAAACATTTTGGCTTCGCTGCGATAGCGCGGAGTATTGTGAAGATGGTACTGGATTCTATGGCGGTGACATTTGTGTTCCCTTTGTTTTGAAAGCACATGACAAATAAAGAATCAAACAAGAGGGACTCGTGTTTTAAGATAATTCTCTATTTTCATTCTTTCTTTTCGTGTATTCAGCCTCATATTTTAATAACCCAAACGAAAGAACCAAGCCAGCGCCAATTATAATCAAACAGAGGAGCTGTGAAAGAACAAAAAGACAACCGTCAATCGAACGGAGTCTTCTTTCTTCTCGTATCCTTCGGTCCTGCCGTGCTTCTCTTTGCTCTTGTCTTCGCTCTTGTTGCGCTCTCCTAGCTAGTAAGGCGTCATGTTCTTGTTCTTCCAATGACTCCCGCTCTTCCAACGTGAAATCCGTCATCGTGAAAACATCCGCTGATCCGGGTGAGACCTCGCGTTCGCCCGTCAGTCCTCCCTTGTCCGTTGCTTCTTCCTGCGAGATTACACCAGTCTGATCTGCCTCCTCAGTCAGTCCATCCTGACCCACAGCCTTCGTCAGTTCAGTCATTTCTATCTCTGACATCTCCAAAGACTTGGTAAGAACTTATCTTCCGAAGTGTTGGAGATTCACTGAAGCTAATTGTTCTTTTTTCACCTGCACAGCCCGCAGACAAGATGGCATCAGCATCAGCCAATGGCGTGACAGTAAACTGCCCTTCCTGTGCCTGGGAGTTGGTCTCCCTAAGCAGCGCAGAAGAAATAGAACGCGTACGAAGGTTTTACGCGGAAAGAAAAATCTTTCTTCCTACTGAGGGTAGGAACGAGACTCACCCACCTCACCCTGCATGTCTGGAAAATTTGGAGGAAAATTCTCCTCTCCTACCCCGAAAAGTAGTAGTGATAAGAAATCCGTCATTAAAGAAATCAAATTATGTCTACAATCCCACGTTAAATATTATTGAAATAAAACGTAAAAAGTAGTCGCATTTTTTCTGCAGCAGCAGCAGCAGCAGCAGTAGACCTTTGTGTGCGAGTAGCAACAGCGGCGGCGCAGCTCGTGACAGGCGCCACGGTCAGTGGTGCAGATCAGCGAGCGGACTATGTTGGAAGATTGCTCGCAACCCGTCCTCGCTACCGATCCTGACAATTCTTTTAAAAACGACCCCTTGACAATTTAATTACCTTCCGATCGTCATCGAGACAAGTTCTCTGCAAGAATGGCCTACAATCTTCGCCCGACCGAGCGCCGCGTGGCGAGGGAGAGGGAGCGACTTCACCAGTATCGCGTCAACTACAACGAGGAGC
>JANYEO010000017.1 GCA_025363025.1 Opitutia bacterium | reverse complement strand
CCTGGATTGTTTCCGTGGAATAGCGACGGAAGGAGGCAATCTGCGCTTGTGCGGCTGTTGGGTTCATCGAATTTGGCTGCATGGCCAAGAAGTAGTCAACTACAGTCTGCAAGTCGTCCTGAGCCATGGCACAGTAAGCCTCGTAGTCAGTGGCGGAGGTGAACAACGAGTAGAGGGCGGTGCGGTAGTGCGCATGACTGAAGTTATAGGCAATCCCGTACTGGAAAAGTCTAGTGAACAACTGGCGAAAGTTGACAGGAGCACTGTCCCTGGTGTTACAAAACTTGATACATTCGCCAATATGTGGGACGGGGTTGGGCAAATTCCCGGCTGGGCCACCTGCGGGAAGGGGGGCGTTGACCCCGGCCGGCATTCCGCCATGTGCCTGCAGCTGGGCTGCATTGGGCTGTGCGACATTTATTCCTTGCAACGCTGCTGCCAAATTAGCATTTGCAGGGTTGATCATAGGAGCGGCGGGTTGAACCCCAGGGGGAGGGGGTTGACCGTGTCCACCACCTGCAGCTGCGGCTGCTGCTGCTGCCAGACCCTGATTGGCCGCTGGCAGTGGAGGGGGAGGGTGTGCCGGGGGAGGTTGACCGACAAGAGCATTAAGAGCCAAATCATGAGGCACGGTGAGACTGTTGCGTAAAGCATCACGAACCCTTGTGGCCTGAATTAAGTCCGGCTGGATGGCGGCGATAGCGGCCACTTGAGCGGCAATATCTCTTTGCAAATCCTGCATGGCAGGAGCCAGGAGTTGCTGCTGTGCGACATTTCCACCCGCTTGTGCTTGAATAAGGATGCTCTCGCGGTTGAGGCGGCGCAGATTAGCCTGTCCGGCTTCCAAACGAGTCTGAAGACTTTGATAGGCTCCGGCGTTGTGGAAATTCATAGTTCTGGAGTTGAGATATGGTTCTCGGAAAGTCCAGTAAGTACGTACTGCGGGCGCACGTCACGGGCAAGGAGAGACTGATATCGCTCAATAGAAAAGATTCGAGGGCAAGTGCAAGCGTAAGGGACAGGGTCAGTCAAGTGGTGAGGAAAAACTCCTTGAATTACGTAAATGACGTAATGATAAGTCGCCTCAGTAATTACGTGCTTGTAACGACTAGGGTTGGTGGCGTATCGGACCACGCGGCAACTTTTGTGAGTGTAGGTGATGTCAAAAACAGAATCAGACGGAACCTCTTCCATGGACCATGACCGTATTCAACGGGGGGGGCGTAAAAAGCTCCGGCTCGTCGTGAATGGTCCACACTTCACTATAGGGGAGGTGGGTGTTGCAAGTGCAAGGGGAATGAAAAGTTGCTCCTTGACGACGTAATAAGTAGAGCTGGACAGCTAGGCAAATGTACAAGTGAACGCTGATTACTTGCACGTGCGTATTTCCATTTCGCACGTGGCAGCCATGCACTTCTCTTCTGAAGATGCAGTAACGTGGCTCACGCGGAGCACGGGCTCGGGGCTGACGAAACACCTTGGAGGTTGCGTGTCAGTTGTGGCGACGTTTCCGAGCCAAAGCCGACTGTTGGATGGCGTCTAGGCGTATGAAGGGGGATTCCACCGACTCGATCAAAACAAAGGTAGGGCTGGCGTCACAGTCAATGACTTCGCGACAGTTCTCGTGCTGGATAGGCGGGCAGCGACAGACGTGCGGCAAAGGGTCAATGAGGGGGTAGGCAAGAGTTACCTGAGACAGGGGAAAAGTGTACGTGTACCTTGTCACTGTGGTCAAATGCTGTATGATGTGAGTTTGGTCAACTTTGCGAATGAGGCGGCAGTTAACCACTTGATTGAGTATACGTACTTGGTGGTCGCCCATTCAGCTACACTGTCAGAGGAGTATAGCTACTGTTCACTCAAGAACTTGGGGTGGTATGCTCCAGGACCCCTGAAGTCAGAGAACATTTCAGCATGGTCATGTACGATGAGGAAACGAGTGGGGGGACTCCCAGTTTGGCACCTACACGGGATAGTGTACTGGTCGTCTGCTATTGACAACGTGTAGAAGGTGGCAGGAGTTGTGATGTAGTGCTTAACTAGAGTAACCTGTTGATGTTCACCTTGTTGTAGACGACAACTGATGACTTCCTTCCTCACCAGATAGTGAAAACGAGATCTAGGGTCGCTAGCCAGGGTGGCAGTAGAGTGTAACCAGTGTAAGGGCCTGTCAGTGCTCGCTAAGAGCAGTCTAAAACTGTCAGCCTTTTCACTGTAGGACACCCAGAGGCTAAGTTCTCAATGTACCTGGAGACCGGGGACAAGGGGGGCGCAGGTGCCCTTGTGGGGAAAGGCAGGAGTGAGGAGTAAAGGGGAAGAAAGGCTAAACTAGCATCAGTAGACTAGGGTGTAGTTTTTTGTCTATATATAGTTGTTCGGGTGTAGTAGCAGCTGACGTAG
>JANYEO010000262.1 GCA_025363025.1 Opitutia bacterium | reverse complement strand
CTCCCGCTTCAAGCATACCTTCAGCACCCACGTCAACGCCCAAAAACGCCTCTATAGGTTTGATGGCGTCTATTCGTGCCCGCGCAGGACAGTCAACCCTGAGGGATGCTTCCCAGCCCTTAGCCAAGGCACCAAACCCACCTACTATCACACCATCACAAACCAGCCTGCAAGACACCCTTGCATCTAGCCTTGCTAAACTCAGACTCAACTCTAGAGAAGACCTTGAAGACGATGTAGATGATTGGGATGAGGATGATAATGGCAAAAATATTGATGTAAACACTGCCCCTGCTAAAAAAGAAACAGCCTCCGTTATACAAACTATAACCTCGCTACCCTCCTCTACTGCTACTACAGCCGCGACCCCACCGCCACCACCGCCTCTACCCGCTACATTCACTGAAGGCCGTATCCCACCACCTCCTCCTCCACAAAAAAGTACGGCTGCAACAACAACTCCCCTTATTTCCACCGAAGAACGTAGCGCACTACTCACTGCTATTACTCAAGCCAAAGCCCTAAATAAAGTAACCCCGCACACGAAAGTCGTAGTTGTGGAAAAACGAGAGGCCCTCCTCGAAGCTATTCAAAAAGGCACAAAACTTAAAGCAGTAGACCTCTCTGTCAAAAAAACTACAACAGGCACAACTAAAGCCGGAGGCTTAGCAGGCTTTAACATGGACAGCATTAACGCTCGCGCAGCTCTTCTCGCAGCTCAAGAAGAAGCTGAAGACCAAACAGACACTGACGATGGATGGGATGATTAACAAAATGCTAACTTCATACAGCCTAAAATTCCTAAAAAACTTTTCCTCCCATGTCTGACATTCGTTATACCCCCCCTGCTGCTATCAGCGGCAATACGCCCCTTGCGAATTCAGCAGCGTCTGCAAGCGGCATTAAAGCCACAGATGGCCATACACGTGAAGTCGCCATCGGCATAGGTCAAAAACCCAAGGCCAAAAACAGTATCAGTGAATTCTTCTCTAAGGTAACCCTACCTGTGCGCAACTTGTTTAGCCGGTTAGCAAACTGGGTGTCTGCTCAATTTAAAGAACCTGAACTGACCCAGGATAATCTACTCAAGATTATTATCAAAGACCTTGGCGCTAATCCCAATCAAGCCGCAATTGATCGGGGCATGAAACGCCTTCAAAAGCTTCAACTGCAGGGGATAGCCCTTAAAACACAATTAGCAGCCCAAAACAGAGAACTAAAGTTAAAAATTAATATTCAAACACAATTTCGTGATAGCGTACGCGTAAACAAACAGCCAACAAAAGCTAACGATACGGTTATAGCACAATTCCAGAAAGATCTCGCAGGCCTCGAGGCTCTCCAGCGTATAGCAGATGCAAAAGCGGATGAAGCATTATACGACGATCTATATCCCGAAAATGCAAAGACAACGGATACAGATACTTCATTAGACGATCTATTCTCAGATGAATTAGATAATGAGGATTTTGATCATAGTGTAGATGAAGCGCTCGATGCTCTTTCCGAGTCCGTCAATACGCCCCCACTCGTCCCCCAAAGAGATGATACACTAGCGCCCGCAGCTCAACGCAAAGGGCCGCCCCCAGCCTTGCCCCCGAGAGAAGACATAGCCACTAAACAATCAACAACGTCTTCCTCTAATAAAGGCCGCCCATTACCTCCTATTCCTGTCGCTGCTTCTAACGACCCCCTTGCTGCCGCCTTAGCAAGTAGCACCCCTAAAGGCCTTGAGGCACTCGAAAACCCTTTCTCAGAATTCCCAGAAGCAGACGTACTGGATGACACACCTCCGCCCATCCCTCCAAGAGATGATACGCCAACACCTGAAGAATCCGCCAAACGGCTGGGGCCACCCCCCCCCATCCCCCCCAGAGAAGCGGCACAGGACACCATCGATCTTGCAAATATGACGGATGAAGAACGGCAAGCATATGTCAACTCTTTGCCTCCACCACCCCCACCTCCTCCCAGCGACCAAGTACCGCAACGGCTTCCTACTCCACCACCTTTTCCCGCGACTCCTCCTCCTTCAAATAGAGCAGAGCCACAGCCAACCATTAGTACGCCCTCAAGGAGTGGGCTACTAGAAGAGATTGCCTCTAAAGGTGCATCTGACCTCAAACCTAAAGAAGATCAAAAACCCTTAGCTGATAAGCCAGTCACGAAGGAAACAAGCAACATAGACGAGAGAAATGCAGCCATTACCAGTCGCAGGAAATTTATAGAGAATGATGACGATGACGTAGATGATTGGGATGACGATGAAGGCAACGATGACATAGCAGCAAACCCACTGCCAAAAACAATTAGCACTCCGATTAGCTCCACTGCTACACCTGCACTTAAAGCCTCTGTGGACATGCCCCCCTCAGCTGCTCCTGAGGCAGTAAAACAACCCTCGCCTATCCTCTCCCAGAATCCCCCTCCTCCTCCCCCTCCGCCGAAAGCCACGGCAACACAACCCACTCCTCAAAAAACTAATAATGCCCGCAAGGATTTAATGGGCGCTATCGAACAACGGAAAGTACTGAAAAAAGTAGAACCTACCCCCACCAAACCTAAAGCCGGCGACGCCCCAGTTACCTTTAATAACGAGCGCATCGACGCCTTACGCGCAGCTCAAGAAGCTAAAGAGGTCGAAGAGGCAAAAAATCTCCCTCCGGAGGCAGCTGATGACTGGGATGAGTAATCATTATCAGCTAAAACACACCCCTCATTCTCCTTAAAACTAGCCCTCCCTTTCAAAACCTGCTATACTCACTGGCATGAAAGTTATTCGTGCCAAAAGTGCTGGGTTTTGCTGGGGGGTCAAGCGGGCGATTGATATTGCCCGG
>JANYEO010000173.1 GCA_025363025.1 Opitutia bacterium | reverse complement strand
CAGCAGCAGCAGCTACCGGAGCTCCACGGTGCAGAAGGACTTGCTGCTCTTGCCGAACTTCCACATTTCCAACGTGGCCACCTAAAAAGATATTTAACCAGGAGCAAGGCATCTAAAACGCATGTCGCTCTCTCGTTTGATTAAGTTAGAAGAAATTATGATGAGCCGGTTTGCCGCTAGACTTGGGTGATCTCAGAGACCTATACTCGACGGGTCGACAAAGTCACAGTGTCGTTTGGAGCAATTTTGGCGGCAAAAAATCTTCCCGACATTTGCTTAAACAACGCTCGTCCGGTTACCTGGGTGCTGGGCGGCGGTAGCTGTGACCCCACCTTCCCCAACCACGGGAAGTCCACGGCCGGGGCCACTGGGAGCCCCGCTGCTGGTGTCGGAAGAAGGCTGAGGCCGGCTGAGGGCACCCTCGGGGCGTCCACTGGGACGGCCGGGGGGACGCCCAGGCCGACGACGGCCTCGGGAAGCGGAGGTGCTGTTACGGGCAGCAAAGATTTGCTGTCCAAGTTGCTGCCTCGCTTGGTCGTTGAGCAGTTTGGCCGTTCTGGCCATTTTCAGACGTCAGGTTGCGTTGCTGATTACTTGGAGCAGCTCTCGGGAACACCTGAAGGCGGGGAGTGAGCTTTGCACCCTTTGCCTCGTGTGGAAGCAAAGCAGTGACTGCTCATGCCAGATCCTCGTGCTGCCTAGCCCGAGCTTCTCCTCTTTCCTGCTCGAAGCCGGTCCTCGTGCTGCCCAACTGCATTTAAAACTCTTTGATACTGTAATGCGACGATCAAAGCTGAGCGAGGAGCTGATTGGCGCATTTTGTCAATGTAGCAAAAACTAAAAACGGGTTGCAGAACATCGTCAGGGGTCGCAGCGGCAAAGTGAGTCGCAGTTTGTCTTAGTAGAAAGCATTTACCAGAAATAACTAGACACATCCAGTTTGAGTGCTTCGTTTGCCAGTAGCTCCGCCTTCTTGTCGAAAGCCGCTGCAAACGTGTGCACGTGCGCACTCCCCCTCCCTCCCTCTCTCCTTCCTCCGCGCACATTGTCGACAGACATTTTAGCCGCTTCCCAGGGTTGCGCCAACGTGCACCACTATTGTTCTGTGGTCCTGTTTGGCACTGATGTGTCGAGGAAGACTGTCGCTCGGGCGTGTTCACTACGAGAGAAAGGCACCCCCGATGCCAAGTCTGAGCGACCAATCAGGCTACAGACCATCCTCAGGGACGGATGTGCTGCTGGAGTCAAACTTGTGGCACTGTCACAAAACATAAATCTGTTGTCTTCGTTTATATACGTTTGTGGCGTGGCTACGTATCGGTGGCAGACGAAGCAAGTTTTAAAAACTTTGCACTGATGCCTGGTGTGCCGGTAACTTCTTGAGCTCTTACCACAGCAGGGACAAGACAAGCCGCGCTCATTAATAAAAGTTTTTAAGCGGGCTACAGCCTCCACGTGGTCTAGCAAGTCCTTTAGGTCTCCGTTCACAGTAAGCACTAAATAAATTGTAGGCATGGTAAAATCAACTTTTTTAGGCGTCAAAAAATTGATTCTTGGCGGGCTGTCCTGCGTGTAAACACAAATTTGTACGTTCCACATAGGTGCCACTTGCTTTAAAATGGCGTTTCTATCTTTGTAAGGCCCCTTTCGGGGAATCCCGAGTCTCGCTGCCAATTCCAACATTTCTTTCTTCAAATAATGGCCCAGCGAATTGTTACACATTTTTTTAGGAGTTCTGAAGTATTGCACAATCTGGTGATGTTCTTTTGTAAGGGGTTTTACGTAGTTGTGTTGGTCGATTTTCCACTTTCCCAGTATTAACGAAACTAGGAGGCAGCAGTTTTCAAACGCTTTTGGTTCTGCCGGGTACCCAAGAGGAGGTGCCAGGGACCAACTGGGTTTCTTACGCCTTTTAGATGCAGGGGGGGCTCCAGTGGGGTTGGGCTCGTCAGCAGTTTCGTCAGCTGCTTCGTCTTCGTCCGTTTCAAAGATAGGTTCCGTATAAGGCCGTCTTGGTGTGTAGATTTTATCTGCCCTATTAAGTTTCCTATCTCTTTCACGCTCGTCCAGGGACTTTAGTGTCATTGTGTTGTCCGCCAAACGGCTCTGCTTGTGGTCGAACGATAAGATGACCCACTGAAGGTTAAAGCTTCGGTTAACAGCCAAATTTTTGTTTGATTCTAAAAATGCGGCCAGATGTCTTGTGGTTACGTCTGCCAGTTGCTCCGAGTTGGTTGTATTTAATCCAAAATGTCCAATATTTATACCTCTGTTGAAGAACAAGACTTTCTTAATGTAGCCAAATGCCTCAACATTAAGTGAATTTGTGTAAAAAGGACGTTACAGCGGGTTAAGATGAAATGGATAAGAGACGAACACAACTTACCTCTCTAAATGACGCTCAGTAATTTTCAAGTACGCTTGCGTGTCATCGTGCGGCGACCGAACGCCGTAATAATTTTTAAAAAGCTTCATCGTCCAATTCACTACTTCGTGGATCGCTTCCAAAAGTGAAGACAATAATAAAACGTGATTTGTTCCCTTATTCTTTGGGATAAAAATGCAACGAAACAGATGATCGTCGAGGGCCCAATTCTGGAAAGAAAAAAGAGGAACTTTTTTCTTGGGGGGGGGGGGGGG
>JANYEO010000166.1 GCA_025363025.1 Opitutia bacterium | reverse complement strand
CTCTCTCGTTTTAGCAGGTTGCGGTAAGACGGAGCTTTATTCAAATTTGAAAGAGATGGAAGCCAATCAAATGATGGCCATTTTACTCGACCGGGGCATCAGCTGCGAAAAAAGTGCCGGGGCCGATAATACTTTTATTTTAGCAGTAGATGCTACTTTTTTTGGAGAGGCCGTTGATGTTTTAAAGGAATATGGCTTTCCTCAAATGGCTTATCAAGGGGTAGGGCAAACTTTTCAAAAATCGGGCCTTGTTTCGTCTCCAACGGAAGAGCGCATTCGATTTATGTATGCTCTGTCTCAAGATATTGCATCTACCATTGCCCTTATCGATGGGGTTTTGGCGGCACAAGTGCATATCGTGCTCCCCAATAATAATCCTTTTGTTCAGGATACTTATCCTTCTTCGGCTGCAGTATTTGTTAGCTATAGGCCAGACTCTAATGTGGATGCCTCGGTATCGCAGATTAAGAGCCTCGTCATGAATAGTGTTGAAGGGCTGGCTTATGAGAAGATCTCGATTGCCCTTTTTCCCTCAACGCTTAACCAGACGGCTCCTCGTATTATTCAGCCAAAGAATACGGGCATGCGGGCACTTGTTGGCGGGGGCGCTTTATTAATACTTTTAGGCATGTTGGTTTTTGGC
This sequence comes from Opitutia bacterium, assembly GCA_025363025.1. Lineage (GTDB taxonomy): Bacteria > Verrucomicrobiota > Verrucomicrobiia > Opitutales > JANYEO01 > JANYEO01. The sequence goes on along the minus strand of JANYEO010000166.1, from coordinate 1,722 downwards.
GGCTTTTTGGCCTGGCAAAAATGGGGGGCTAAAAAGGATGAGCCCGCCAAGGCTTAGTTCTTGCTTTATTTAATTATGACCGAAGTTGGGCATCATTTGTTGGGATATTTAAAAGAGCATCCGCTTTTTTTTGGGAAGGTTTATACCTTTAATTTATGCCCGGCTACGTATGCTCATGTGTCTCATTGGCCAGCTACTCTCTCCCGTGCGTCTATGGAGGCAGCTTTAGAGTCTCCTCGTGCGTCTCAGCGGCTTTCTCATTGGTTGCTAGAAAAAGAAAGCATAGCCGGTACTTTTGTTGAAGATTTTTCCGAAGCACCGCGGCAGTTAGCCTTGCTAGATGCGTCTATTATACAACGGCTATTTTTGTATACAGGGGCAGCCCTTTTGCACGAACGCATTGCGCATGTGGTAGCCCGTGAAGCCCGTCAAGCGCTAGAAAGCCAACTTGGGGCAGATATTTATTCATTTGCAGTTCGCCGAGCTAGCCTGATGATTGGTCAAAGGCCCGAGTTACCTGCTCTGGCAGAGTCAGGGGAAGATCTTTTTAGCGATGTTCTCAGTGTGGCCCAACGCTGTTTTGAAGCATGTTTTTCCGGTTCCGAAATGGCCTTTAAAGCCCGTTTCCGCTTAAAATTGCCAGCTGCTTTGGAATGGCAATGGGGGAGTGTGAGTACTCCTGAAACAGCTGCTCAGGCCTGGGCTTTTTTGAAACGCCTCCTCTCCCGTGAAGTAGACCCTGATGCCCTCTCATGCTTCGATTAAAAGAAACTGGTTTTAGCGTTTTGCCCGAGCAAAAAATCCTCCGTGCGGAAGAGTATGCGGCTTATGCGCAGGCGGATACGCTTGTCTCCATGGGGCAGGCAGAGGCGGACCGTATTATAGAAGAAGCGAAAGCGGCTTATGAGGCAGAAAAAGTACGGGGCTTTAGCGAAGGTGAAGCTGCTGGCAAAACACAGATCGCCGAACATATGGTAGATTATGTGGCCCGCATCGTGGCCAATTTGCAACGGTTTGAGGTAAAGCTTGTTGATATGCTCATGCAGGCCCTTCATCAAATTATTGGCGAGATTGATAACAAAGAGCTCATTATTGGAGTCGTAAGTAAAGCCTTGCAAGTCGTGCGTTCTCAAAAGCGCGTTATGATTCGCGTTGCACCGTCAGATTTATCAACGGTTGAAGATCAGCTAAATGGTTATTTAGAGCGCTATCACAGTATCAATTTCTTGGATGTTTCTTCTGATGATCGCTTAAAACCGGGAGACTGTATGCTGGAGACGGATGTCGGCGTTGTTGATGGCCGTATAGAGCAGCAGTTAGAAGTTATCCGTAAATCCCTCGAACGTTGGGTGAAATAAGTTTATATGACAGATTCTCATTCTGGCCACCCTTTTAGCCGTTTAGCTGAGCTTGCCAGCAAGGGGTTGGAGGATGTCCGCCCGCAGGAGGTCCGTGGTCGGGTTATTCAAGTAGTGGGAACGATTATTAAAGCGGCAGTTCCTCGTGTAAAAATTGGGGAGCTTTGCCGTCTCAAAAACCCCTGGGATGATTGGGAATTAATGGCCGAGGTCGTCGGTTTCTCTAAAGATGCCGCTTTGCTAACGCCACTAGGGGAGATTTTGGGTGTATCTTCGGCGACGGAGGTTATTCCAACAGGAGAGGTACAAATGGTGCCTGTTGGGCCAAAGCTTTTGGGCCGTGTATTGGATGGCTTAGGCCGAC
>JANYEO010000147.1 GCA_025363025.1 Opitutia bacterium | reverse complement strand
GCTTTAGTCATTAAAACTGTGGCCATGTTTTCTAAGGCAGGCAAAAGGTTGTTTTTGAGGGCTAATGCTACGCTAACATGCAGGACGGTGGGCATCGTATCATTAGAGGATTGCCCCATGTTGACATCGTCATTCGGGTGTACAGGTTCTTTTGAGCCAATGGGCTGGCCGCTTATTTCGCTAATGCGGTTCGCAATGACTTCATTGGCATTCATGTTTGATGACGTGCAGGAGCCTGTTTGAAATACGTCTACCGGGAAATGGATCGAAAGCTTGCCTTGGAAGACTTCTTCAGCTGCTTGACGAATTAAGTCTGCTTTATCTTTTGACAGGCGCCCTAGGCTTTCGTTGGCGGTGGCACATATGTTTTTTACGAGCCCTATGGCGCGGATAAAGCCTTCTGGCATGGGGCGTCCGCTAATAGGAAAGTTCAGTACGGCCCTTTGTGTGGAGGCGCCATAAAGGGCGTTTGTAGGAATGGGCATTTCGCCCATAGAGTCTTGTTCTATGCGTATTGGCATGGGGTAGGGGTATTTAAATGGGTCGATCTCTTAATGTTTATTCATAAGGGAGATTATGCATCAACCTATGAATGAATAGCCTAGGGGGTAGGGGCTATATTTTCATAGAGGCTCGTCGGTATAGGTGCAACGTGGACTGTGAGGGTTTGAATGCTATCATTCCGCCGAATTTCAATAGGGACAAATTGGCCGGGGTGGACAAAAAAAGCGGCTTGCCGGACGTCTGTCATTTCATGAATAGGCCTTTTGTTCACGCGTAAGAGCTCGTCTCCTCTACGAAGCCCAGCGTCTGCAGCTGGAGAACCTGGGCCGACTTCGGAAATGACAATTTTTGGAGGCTCTCCAATACATTCGACCGGGGAAATGACGATGCCGACGTACCCATGGATAACTTTTCCCTGAGACCGAATGCCATCGCGTACATGCAAGAGGGCTTGGGTAGGGAGTAGATACGAAGCGTTTAAGGCCGTAGCTGTATAAACAATGATCCCGATGAAGCGGCCATTGGCATCAAATACGGGGGAACCCCCTTCTCCTGGGTGATTACCTAAGGATACGCGTAAATGGTAGGTGGGAAATAAGTGCCCACCATATTCGCCGTCATAGCCGAGTACCCATCCTTGGCTAGGGGAAGGTTTGCATTCCAAGGGGCATGTAACGCCAAAGACCATGGAGCCGATAGGGGGCTCTGTGCTATCAAGGGGAATGGGGATGCACGTAAAGTGGCGAGGGGGCTCGAGCACCTTTAGAAGGGTGATATTGGTTTCTGGGTCTGTTCCGCAGCATTTAGCGGGGTATTTAGCCCCTTGATGTTCTACCCAAACACGGTCTGCATCCGCTGCAACCGTGGCGGTTGTTAGGACTTCCCCTTCTTGATTAATAAAAAAGCCGCTACCTATTTGAAGGGCAATTTTTGGAGCGCCATCTTCGCCGGGTTGAGAATAAGCACCCCTTACACGTACAATAGCTGATGCATTGGTGTTAAAAATTTGAATACAGCGGGATTCAAGTGCTGTAAGCGTTGTATCTTTTGGGATGGCCTCTCCGGCAAGTTGCGAAGGCAGAATGCCCAAGCCAATACTCGAGATACTTATATACAGAGTCGAAAATAACCAATAGCGGCGCACGGTTAGGCTTAAAACAAAAACGGTTTTCCTTGAGCTTCTGAGACGGAGGTAGTTTCCAGGGTATTGTTCACATAGCCTGTATCAGCACTTAATTGGGTGTATAGCCCATGCGTAGAGGTCGGTAGCTGTGTGCTTAAGTCATCACAAACAAAGGTGCAGGGGCCTTGTAAGAAGCTATAACTATAAACGGGTGTATGGACGATATGACGAGAAAGTTTGTTTGATCCAAGGAAAAGCCCGGCAACAACGAGAGCAGCTGCCATCATCGAAAAGCGTGGCCATAATCCTTCAAAAAAATTCAAGCCCTGTGTGGCTAGACGGGTCGTTAATGGAGACATTGCTGCCTGCCATTTTGCTTTTTCCCAGGAACGGTCGAAGGCCTCCCATTGAGCGTCTGAGGGCTTTTCTGCACGTTTAAAGTGTAGGAGGTCTTCGAGGGTGACTGTTGGGCGTTTGTGCTTATCCATTATATCGATAAAAAAGCGAATGTAAGGTTTACTTAACGCAAATAGGGGGATAACAGGGATTGTAAGGCTGTTTTAGCATAATGTACGCGTGAACGTACAGTGCCTTCTGTGCATCCCATGATGCGTCCAATTTCCGCATGGCTTAAGCCTTCAATTTCAAACAGAACAATGGCTGTACGGTGTTTAATAGAGAGGCTTTGCAGGGCTTCGTTTAAATGATCTTGTAATTCGTCAACTAAGGCCGATTTATCAGCGGCGCTGTTAGTGTCGCTGAGGGCCTGGAGTAAAGCAGGTGATAGGGCTTCTTCATCTACAGACTCAAAGCTAAAGAAACGGCGTAACTTTTGCTTTCGCAAGTAACTAGTTGTTGTATTGAGGGCGATGCGGTAGATCCATGTAAAGAAGGCTGCGGAGGGTTTAAAGCGGCCAATTGCCTGAAAAGCTTTAACAAAAGTGTCTTGCAAAAGATCGGCCGTATCTTCGCGGTTGCCCGTTAGATTATAGATAATGGCAAATAAACGTACTTTGTAGCGATTAACTAATGCATCGAAGGCTTGAATTTCGCCTGCTTGGACCCGTGCAATTAAGGCAGCATCTTGGTCTCTCTCGGCGTTATGCTCGGCTGAGTCAATACTGGCAGTAATAGTGCGGGTAAATCCCATAAATGGGTGATAAACGCGTAAATGAACGTTAGCTTTAATATCGTCTACTTAACCTTAAAATGCAATGGAAAAGCTCTTAATGAGAACGATTTGTTAAAGTTTTTTACGCACTGTCGTTAGTTGATTGTTCGAGGAGTATTTCTACTAAATCGCCTAATCGGTTTAACTTTAATGTGCCTTTGGGGACGATATCATCGCCTAAGTAGGCTGCTTGCCATCCAGCGGCGAGGGCTCCATGAACATCTGCTTCCGAATCGTTTCCGACGTGGAGAATTTCTGCTGGTTCTAGCCCTAATGCGTCTTGGACGGCGGCAAAAGCTTGGGGATGGGGCTTTCGGTAACCGATATCTGTGGCTAAAAAGACATCTTGAACGAGGGTTTTGAGCCCTAATCCTTTTAAAATTTTATGCAGTCGGCCGTCTGAATTTGAGAAAACATATACTGGGTAAGCACAGCGGGTTAAGACTTCTATCGGAGGGCGAGAGCCGGGTATTTCATCCCAGTTTTCAGGTTTAGCGAGTTGCTCCCAAAGGAGGCGAACCCACGTTTTTAATTGAAGTTCAGTGACTTTGGGAACACAGGCTTCAATAGTTTGCTGAATGATTTGGTGCCAGAATTTTTTTTCGTTACGTTCGGTTATACCGCTTAATGCGTGTTTAACGGAAAGGGTTCTGTAGGTTTTTTGAAATTGAATTTCTAAGATTTGTTCAATTTTTTGAGGGAGAAGAGCCCCTGCACTGCTGAGCGTTTTTGCATAAATAGCTCCAACGGATGGCCTTGGCGCAACAAGTGTGCCGATTGCATCAATCGTAATGGCTTTAATGAGGGTACGGTCCATAAAAACAGGAGCCGTAAAGAGTAGGAAAAGCGGTTTTAAAAAGCCAGTTTATTTCCCGTCGCTTACAGCATGTTTTGGGTTTGACACTTTTTACTTAATGATAGGGGTGAGTTAAACGCGGCTTTCGTACTCGTTGAGGGTCCAAAGTTTTTCATCTTTTAGGCGAGAGAGTTCAGAGGCAGAACTGCTTGTATGGGTAGCTTTGCTTTTGAGACGTTCGTACCAAATAGCTGCAATATCTAAAAAATTTGCCAGGATGTTTTTGAAAAGTTGTTCATCCAGTAAGGCAATGGGCTGCGGGTAGCATAAGAGGATGCGATGTCCTGTTTCATCGAGGGCAAAAGTAGCTCCATGGGTCTCCATACAAAATAAATTGGCTTTTAATAGTTCTCTAAAAAGCCTTTCTGGGCCTTCTAGTGGGGCAGGACCCATGGGCGTGTAGAGGTAAATGACTTCACTGCCCTCGGGGAATTCTATAATACATTCGACATCGTCTCCATAGCGCAGGGCGCATACGCCATTGGTGTCTAAGCTGAGCGAAGGGATATTGGCTTCAGCGGCTACTGCGGCCAGCCAGCTATTTACGAGGTGCGGTGTTTCCATAGGGGATATATAAAAGAATTCATACTTTAAGGTATGAATAGGTAGACGGCAAGTCCGTACACTGAGATCGCTGCAGAAATTAGGACAACCGCATTAAAATGAAGAAAGAGGTATGCAAGTATTCTTCAAGCGGTCTCTTTATTCTCAAAGTTCATGAACGCGGCAGCACAGCACAGGGCCTGTATCTGTTTTTATGTAAGATTGAGGCTTATGGCAAGGGGGTTGTGCATGCGGGCAGCGGTCAACAAAGCGGCATCCCTTTGGCCATTCACCGAGGCCTGGTACATGCCCCATGATGCTACTTAGGCGGTCTTTTTTAGGGCCCGTAAGGATAGGGAGGGCCGCTAATAAAGCGCGTGTATAGGGGTGTTTGGGGTGTTCAAAGAAATTATGCGTTGTTCCTGTTTCAACGATTTGTCCGGCGTACATAATGGCTATGCGGTCACATAATGTGCGCATCAGGCCCAGTTCGTGGGTGATAAAGAGAAGGCCTAGGCCGCGCTTTTTTTGTAGAGTTTTGAGCAGGCTCAGGATCTGTGCTTTGTGAGAGGCATCGAGGGAAGTCGTAGGTTCATCGGCTATGAGAAGGGTAGGGTTGCCTGCTAGGGCCAAGGCGATACCCACACGTTGCCTGAGGCCGCCGGAGAGCTCATGCGGGTAGGCTTTGAGGCGGGTCTCTGGGTCTTCAATCCCCACTTCTTCTAAAAGTTGGATAGCAGCCAATAGGGCTTCTGATTTATTTAATTTTCTGTGTAATTTGATGGCTTCTATGACTTGCTTGTGGATAGTCATCACGGGGTTAAGGGCCGTCATGGGTTCTTGGAAGATGAAGCCGATTTCTCCCCCGCGTATTTGATATAAACGTTCGAGGGGCATAGGGACTATGTCCTCTCCTTGGTAAAAAATATGTCCGCCTACAATTTTACCTTTTGGGTGGGGGAGCAAGCGTAGGAGGGCCATCGCCAGAGCCGTTTTTCCGCAGCCAGATTCGCCTACAATGCCGAGAGATTCCCCCGCATGTATTTTAAAGCTTATAGCTTCAGCGGCATGTAATACGTGGCCATTAACCGTAAAGCCTACGGTTAAATTTTCAACGGATAGCAGGGGTATTTTATCCATTAGGGATAATTATTTCGCTTAGATCGGCCGTACCATAAGTACCGATTTTTTCTGGAAAGTGCATCCCCGTTTCCTGTGCTTTTTTGGTTTCGGTTTTTTTATTTTCGTCTATCCAGTAAAGTCCATAATCAAGGGCATTATCGCTAATCATAACGTTAAATGCTTCAGGAAAGCACAGCCAGCGCCAATACCCGACTCGGTAGTAAGGGCAATACCAAGTCGGTAGGTACGCGTAGCGGGCGGCCACTTTTTCCTGAATTTGGCAGGACAAGCTCTGCGCCACAGCTTCGCTTTCGGTCGTAATATAATTATCAATTAAAACATCGAGTTCAGGGTCTGCAGTATTGGTAATATTATTCGTTCCCGGAGTAAGCGCATTTTTTGAATGGAAAAACTGCCAGTAGCTTTCTGGTTTCCGGCTAAACCCTCCACCCCATGCTGAAGCCACGGCTTCATGTTTTTTGCTCATGATTTTGCCATATACTGTCAAAGGGTCTAAGCTTTCTAAAATGATTTCGACGCCGGCTTTATCCGCTTCATTTTGCAACAGGGTATACATTTCTTGCAAAGGGCCATTGTTAATCGTGAGGGTAAAGCTTAGACGTTTTCCATTTTCATTTATTAGAATCCCATCTTTACCTTTCTTATGAAAGCCAGCTAAAGCAAAGGCAGCTTCTGCTTTAGCCGGAGAGAAAGGAGTGGGGGGGATGGTTGTGTTGCTAAAGCGCCCATACCCCTCTGCACAGCTGCTAAGGCGTTTATAATCTCCATGAAAACAAGTCTCGATGACTTGGTCTAAGTTCAGCGCATAGGCGATTCCCCTGCGTACGTTGACATTTGTCAGGATGCCTGCTTGTTCATTTAAATAAATCCCAGCGGGGGATCTTGGTACTTGGTTGTAGAAGATAGCGCGTTCAATAAACCCATTTTTGACAGCTGGGACCTGGCTTTTTTTATACCAATATTCTGGCAGGGTGAGGTCAATGATATCGATTTCTCCTTTTTTAAAACGCTCAAAGGCAGAAGAGACGTCTCGTACGGTGCGGTAGGTTATATTGTCAACATTGTAGCGGCCGCGGTAGTAGCGCTCGTCTTGTGCCCACCAATTTTTAACACGGGAGAGGGTTACTTTTCTGCCTTTTATAATGTTCTCTGGTTTGAGTTCATAAGGACCTGTTGTAGGAGGGAAGGACCATTGATAGCGCCGGGGGTAGTCCGGGGTTAGTTCCCCATAATAATGGCGGGGCGTCGGGGCTAAATTTCCATACCATACGGGGTCGATGGTTTTGTTTTTTAAGGTGACGGACAAGGTAAAGTCGTTGTAATAGGTGACGCTTTCATAGGTTTCGGTATACCAATTATTATACCAAGGAGCTTGAATGTGGGGGGAGCACATAAAATAAAAATTGTAGAAGAAGTCCCCCGTTCGGATGGGTGTACCATCGCTGTAACACGCCTTTGGGTTTATTTTAAAATAAACGGTTTTTTGATCATCTCCTAGTGCCCAAGAGCTGGCCAAGGCCGGGATATAGGCGAGTGTATTTGGGTGTGTATCTACCAGTGATAGGGTATTGGTATCGTATAATGCATCACGTAGCCCGCTATTAGAATCGGGTCCAACCGGCCGCAAGGTACGGGGGAAGTCCGCAATGGCCAAATGCAGGGTACCGCCTTTAGGGGCATGGATATTCGCAAATTCGGGTTCATTTAATCCTGTTTGCCAAATGAGGTTTGTTGGTAGATGGCTCGGGTCGCTCATTTTGAAAAAATCGGCATGAGAGGTATAGTAAGCATCGATCGTTTGATTATCGATTCCGTGGGGTTGTTTATTTTCCGCTTTTTTTTCTGCACACCCCATTACCCAAAAGCAGAGGCAAAGGGCCCAAAAGTAAGCAAAGGTCCATGAGCCCAGTAAGCTATTTTTAAAGTGTGATTTATTCATACGTTACCCAGGCTTTAGGGTCACAGGCCTCCCGCAAGGCTTCCCCAATTAATGTCGTTAGGGTTAAGATGCCAACGAGGGCGCCCGCTGCGGAGCATACTATCCAAGGTGCGCTCAGGGCTCCTGTGCCTTGACGGATAATTTCCCCCCAGCTAGGAGTCGGCGGGGGTAAGCCGAAGCCTAAGAAGTCGAGCGCGGTTAGGGCTGTAATGGCCCCAGCAAGCGTAAAGGGGAAGAAGGTTACTAAAGTAGCGATCGTGTTGGGTAAAATATGGAGAATAAGAATCCTGAGCGTACCGGCCCCGATAATGCGGGCAGCGGCGACATAGTCCCTCGATTTTTCTCGGTAAGTGGCAGAGCGAAAGTAATAGGTCATGCCTGTCCACGAAAAGAGAATGAGGATGGTTAGTAGTAAGCCGATCGTGGGCTTAATAATAGAAGTTATAATAATAACTACGTACAGGAAGGGCATGTTAGACCAGATTTCGATGAGCCGTTGCATGCATAAATCCACCCATCCGCCATAATACCCCATGAGTGAGCCTATGAGTACACCGATGGTATAAATTCCAAGGGTATAAAGTAATGCAGCTCCTATAATCGTTCTAAACCCAAAAACTAGGCGGGCAAAAATATCGCGCCCAGTCGTATCCGTTCCCAGGAAGTGTCGTTTCAGAATATCAGGCGGGGAAGGCGGGTATTCGCCCTTTAGGGTAACACTTTCGTAGGGACTATAAGGCACTAGAGGTAGAATCACCCAGTTGCCTGTTGCTTCTTTTTTAAAAAGGGCCTGCAAATCACGGTAATTAGTCTCAAAGTTGTAGGGGAGTCCAAATGTTTGGCCGGGTAGCTCTACTCCATAAGTGGGAAAGTGCAAATGGCCATCGTAATAAACACAGAGCGCTCGGTTGCTTATAAAGAGCTCCGCCACGAGGGAAAGCCCGACGAGTGCTAGGAAGACCCAGGCTGCAAAGTACCCTCTGCGGCTAGCCCGGAAGCGTTTGATAACCGCTTGAGTTTGGGGGGAGATAACGCGCATAGGGGTTTTATTGAAAGCGTACGCGTGGGTCTACCCAGGCCAGGAGTAGGTCTGAAATTAAATTACCTAATAAAAAGAGTAGGGCGGACAGAAAGAGGATGCCCATGACAATCGGGTAGTCACGGTCCAGAATCGCGTTATAGCCAAGCAGACCAAAGCCATCGATATCGAAGAGCGTTTCGATGAGGAAAGAGCCGGAGAGCACCAGGGTTAAATTTTGCCCAAAATCTGTTGCTAGGGGGACGAGTGCATTACGTAATCCATGTCGCCAAACAGCTTGTTTAAAAGAAAGGCCCTTCGCGATAGCCGTTCGCATAAAGTCTGCGGCGAGTTGTTCGATGAGGGTATTGCGTATCAGTAGCGTTACAAATGCAAAGCTACCGACTAAATAACAGCACAAGGGAAGGATGCTATGATGGATAAGGTCTTGGATTTTTTTCCAGAAAGTTAACGTTTCAAAATCATCTGAAATAAAGCCTCCGAGAGGAAACCAATCTAAGTACCCTGCAAATACGACGAGTAAAAAGCTTCCCAGTACATAATTAGGGAGGGCATAGCCGAGGAAAATCATGATAGAGCTTCCTTTATCTAGCCATCCGTGGGGCTTCATGGCTTTTAAAATCCCAAGGGGTACGCATATCCCATAGGTGAGGATCATGGCCGTTAGCCCATAAAATAAGGAAATGGGCAGTCTTGCGATGACCATATCCCAGACGGGGTCATTATAACGTTGAGACTCTCCCAGGTCTCCTTGCATTATTTTGAGGATCCAGTGCCCATAAGCCACCGGCCAAGGTTGATCGAGGCCGTAATAAGTTTTTAGGCCACTTAGCTGTTCCTCTGATAAAGGGGAGGTCGACACGCCCTTACTGTGCCCCCCCATTTGAATTTCCATTAAAGCGCGCTCAAGCGGCCCTCCCGGTACCAGCCGTGTTAGGGCAAATACAATGAGGGTAATCCCCAGTAATGTTAAGGGGATCAGGAGCAGGCGGCGTGCAATATAGGCCCACATGGGCAGGAAGTTTTAGCTTGGGTGAATGGCTTATGAATGAAGAATTCCGATTGTAGCGCAATTAGGTGTAAATACAACTCATCTATTTGTTAGTTATATTCTACGATTGCTCACTGACCTATTTTACATTAGATAAAGCTCTTTATCACTTATGCTATCCCTCTTATTTAAACTTATTCTCGGTATTTTGCGTTTCTTGCTGTCTGCAGTTTGGGGGGTTGTGGCTCTTTTTACTGTTTTGTTCGCAATTGGGTTTTTTATGGGCAATCGCCCGGCAGAAATTAAACCCAAAAGCTTTCTGGTAATGGATTGGAGGGAAGGCCTGGTAGAGCGTCCTGAGGCTGATACCTCTTTGCATGGCCGTATTTTGGCTCACTTAGGGCTGGGGTCAGATAAGGGCATTCCGTTATGGGATTTTCATACGGCTTTAGAGCGCGCTGCAAAAGACGATCGTATCGTCGGGCTTTTTATGACGGGCAATGCCAGTGATAGCGGAGCAGGTCTAGCTCAATTATTTGAAGCGCGGGAGGCTATTCAAGCCTTTAGGGCCTCGGGTAAACCGGTTATTTCATATTTTCAATTAGGCACAGGGCAGGATTATTACATTTTATCTGCGTGCGATCAGTTTTTAATGAACCCTCAGGGTATTTTGGTTTTCAGTGGTATGTCTATGGAGTCACCTTTCTTTTTTGGCGCAATGGAGCGTTATGGGGTCGGCCTTCAGGAAGCGCGTGTGGGTAAATATAAATCTGCCTTAGAGCCGTTTACCCGGGCGGATTTTAGCCCAGAAAATCGCGAGTCTCAGCAAGCACTAATAGATGATTTATGGGGGCAATTGGTAGCCGATATTGCAGTTGCTCGCCATTTAACGCCGGAGGAAGTCCAGGCATTATCGCACAAGGCCCCTATTTGGGATGCGCGGGATGTGAAAGATCATCAATTAGTGGACGAGCTTGTTTATTTTGACCAAGTACTGGATCTATTAATGTCTAAAGGCAGTAAAGACCCCGATATTCAAAGTTTTGCCCAAGTTAATATGTTTGATTATGCCCGCGAGGCGCTCCCTTCGAAAAAGGATCCTTACGGCGTGGGGCCTAAAATTGCCATTGTCTATGCAGAAGGTAGCATCGTGGACGGAGAGGGTACCCCAGATCAAATCGGGGGGGATCATTTAGCTCATCTTTTACGGGCTTTGCGCAAAGATGATGAGATTGAGGGGGTAGTATTACGTATTAATAGCGGAGGGGGCAGTGGGCTTGCCTCAGAGGTTATCTCGCGTGAAGTGGGGCTTGTTTCCGCGGCTAAACCTTTGGTGGTCTCGTTTGGGGATGTTGCAGCTTCTGGTGGCTATTGGATTGCGATGGAGGCCCCCACTATTTTTGCCAGCCCGTTGACGATTACCGGCTCCATTGGCGACTTTAGCTTTGTGACAAATCTTCAAGCACTTGCACATGATCATGGGGTTACGTTTGATGGGGTTAAAACAGGACCTTTTGCGGGTTGCATGCAGACCTATACGCGTCCTCGCACACCCGAGGAGATGGCGCACTTGCAACAGTTTGTGGCCAATGGTTATCAGCATTTTATAGAAAAAGTAGCGGCTGGCCGGCATCTGTCTTTAGAAGCGGTAGAAGCCGTGGCCCAGGGCCGTGTATGGTCAGGGGTGCGGGCTAAAGACCTTGCTTTAATTGATCACTTTGGCTCGCTCAAGGCTGCAGTCGAAGCCGTTGCCAGTCAGCTAAAGGTTGATAAATACCAGATCGTTCACGTAGGGCCGGATTATTCTTTGAGCGATCGTTTGGCTCATTATGGCCAAGGCTGGTTTCCTTTTGTGCAACTTATTTCAGCTTATAAGCCTTTTATAGAGCAATTAACCCGTGGAAGCGGGGTTCCGGAGGCTAAGTTGATTATGACTCAGCCTACATTTTAATACTTTATGTCTAAACTGTCTCCCAAGGCCGTCCGCGCACGCCGTTTGCTCTTACTTTTGATGGTGTTACTCATCGTACTACCTTGGGTAGTGTTTTTCTATTTAAAGTAAATTTTGGATATGGAAGGCGCTGTTTTTCGATTGCAAGCTTGGTTCGTCGGGCATGTGCAAGGTGTGGGGTTTCGTTATCAAACGGTCCAGCTTGCACAGGGCTTTTCAGTTACCGGCATGGTGCAGAATTTGGCAGACGGCCGGGTCTATTTAGAGGCCGAAGGGGCAGAGGCAGAAGTGCAGGCATTTCTTGAGGCCGTTCAAACTACTTTAAAAGGCTTCATCCGCGAAGTTCAGACACGTACGGCTTTTGATGCACGGCATCATGCGGGTTTTACCATTTCTCGCGCTGTTATTCCAGATAAAGGTTTTTAACGCGGTCGCTATCTCCTTTGGTTGCCCGGCTAGGGCTCGAACCTAGACAAACGGAATCAGAATCCGTGGTGCTACCATTACACTACCAGGCAGGCAAAGGTTCCATGCAGCATTAAAGCTGCTCTGGAGCCGGCTGTCGGAATCGAACCGACGACCTTCCGCTTACAAGGCGGGTGCTCTACCAGCTGAGCTAAGCCGGCCTACAGGCGCAGGGTTTAACGTGTGAAAGAAAAAGTCGCATTTGTCAGCTAAAAAAAGGTGAGTTGTTGTAATTGCCTGATAATATGAATAGAACTGCATCGAATTTATTTTTATGACCCCGCTTCTCTCTGTTCAGGCTCTTAGGTCTCGTTGTATAGATCCGGCTACAAATCATGTCTTTAGTTTGGATGATTTACGTAGCCGCCGGCGCGCAGGTACCTTCTTGGCCGTAATAGGGGATCCAGTGGCCCATTCCCTCAGCCCACGCATGCACAAGACGGCTCTCGAAGCTCTTGCAGCGGTTGATAGTCAATTTTTTGCTTGGCATTATATTAAAGTTAAAGTTGCCGCAGAAGAACTGAAGCATGCTCTGCCGCTCTTTCATAGTCGTGGTTTTATGGGGCTTAATGTTACGATTCCTCATAAAATTGCCATTATCCCTCTGCTAACGGGGCTTACTTCAAGGGCCCAGGCAATTGGCGCGGTAAACGTCCTGACCCGCACCCCCATGGGCTATGAAGGGGATAATAAAGATGCCGAAGGCTTTTTATACGCGGCCGAGCATTTATTAGCGCAGGCTCCTGGCCGTGCATTGGAGGTCTCATCATTCGGCCTTCCGCCCAGTATCGATTGGGCGCAGGTTCCGGTTGTGGTGTGGGGCGCGGGCGGCGGGGCACGAGCGGCTATTTATCAATTGTTGCAAGAGGGGGTTAAGACGGTGTATGTAGGGAATCGTTCTTCGGCCCGCCTCGAAGCTCTGGAGGCCGCTTTAAAGCCTTTGTGTTCACCCGATGTCCAGTGGCATTCCTTTCTTTTTAAGGACATTCCGGCGGACTTACCTAAAAATGCCCTTTTTGTGCAGGCCACGCCGCAAGGTCTTTCTGAATCAGATCCGCTTCCTATTCCCTTAAGTTTATTCGGTCCTTCCGCGAGTTTATATGACATGGCCTATAGCCAAAACGAAACGCCTATGGTGCACGCCGTGAGGGAAAAAGGCTTGCGCGCGGCCGATGGCCGTTTGATGTTAGCCCGTCAAGGGGCTTTGGCCTTGGAGCAATGGACGGGGCAGTTTATTGCTACGGCACTTATGCTAAACGCCTTAATAAGACCCTAGTAGGGCAAAATATTCTTTTCCCTGTGCATAACGCTTTTTCTTTATTCTTTGACGTTTTACGTTTCCCGAGCCCGCTAGGAGGGTTGGCTGTTTTTTCTTTTGGGACTATTATCGGTAGCTTTTTAAATGTCTGCATTAGTCGCTGGCCAAAAGGGGAGTCCGTTGTCACGCCGCGTTCTCGCTGTGTGCCGTGTGGGGCGCATATTTATTGGTATGATAATCTTCCCTTACTTAGCTACTTGCTCCTGCGGGGGCGTTGTCGTTCTTGCCAAGAGCCTTTTTCACGCCGGTATTTCTGGGTAGAGCTTTTCACCGGGGGCTTGTTTTTATTATCTTGGGCGGTATTGCCTTGGCCGGTTGCAGGGGTGGGTATGGTTTTTGCCAGCCTCCTCATGGCCGGCAGTGTGGTGGATTTTGAAACCTTTACCCTGCCAGAGCCGCTTTTAATACTAGGGGTTATTTTAGGCCTTGTTTGTTCGTACTGCGTGCCTGAATTGCACGGGGCTTTAACTCCTTGGGGGGGGCTAGGGGCTGCTTTTTCGGCTTTATGTTTGAGTACAGGTGGGCTCTTATGGGTTTCCACTGGGCTCGAGGGTATATTACGTAAACCCGCTATGGGCCTGGGAGACGCTTATTGGATGGGTATTATTGCCGCCTTCACAGGGCCGTGGGGGGCTTTGTTCGCTTTGTTCATTGGTTCTGTTTTTGGCTGCCTTTTTATCGGGATCGCACTCATTATGGAGAAATTGTTTGGTATTCCATTAGGGCCTCGCTTGCCGGCTTCTGCTTTTTCGGAAGAGGGTCCTTTGGTTGAATCAGAGGAATCATTGCCCCTGGCGTGTGGAGTGGCCGTTCCTTTTGGTCCCTGGTTATCTTTGGCCGGGGCGGTTTATTTTTTCTTTTTTCAGGAGGCTTGCCCTCAATTTATCAAACAGTTGCAGCAGGGGCTTTCGCTCTTGCTTCAGTAAACAGCTCTCTTTAAATTAACACTCTCTTTAATTATGTACACCCCTTTACGTTTTCTCGCTTTTTCAATTTTTTTGCTCAGTGCGCTGGGTTCTTATGCAGGGGATGCCCCCATGAAAATGGAGTCCTTACTTCAAGGTCGTTTAGTTCGCCCTGTCGTAGATCAAAGAGCGGCCGAGGCTACGGGTCTTTTTTCTTCTTATACGGCCGATAGGGTCTACGATTATTATTTAGTGTATTTTTCTGCCCATTGGTGCCCGCCTTGCAAAGTGTTTACGCCTAAGCTTGTTCAGTATTATAATAACAAGCAGTTAAATGACAAAGGCATCCAAGTTATTTTAGTTAGCCAAGATTATACCGAGCGTGATATGCGGCAGTACATGCTAGGGGCGGGGATGCCCTGGCCCGCTTTGGCTTTTGAGTGGAAGGATAAGCTCGATTTTATTAATAAACTCGCGGGCCCGGGCATCCCAGATCTTATTTTCTTGGATGCTGCCGGCACTATTTTGGCTGATTCGTTTGATGGAGCCAAATATTTAGGACCTGATCGTGTTCTGGATTATGTGTCTCGGTTGCTTTTATCTAATGAGAGATCGAAGTCAATAGCTGCTCCCGTAGTGCCGGCTCCCAAAACGAGTGACGAACTTCGTACGGCTTTAGGACTAGAGGCCTTGCCAGTTGCCCAATAGCCGCTACTGCGGTCTGTAAATTTCAGCTCCTAAGCCGAAAATTTCGCCTCGGCCGGTCTCATTACCTAAAAAGATGCGTATTCGCTGTTACTTCTCCACCTTGGGGACTTGACAGGCTCTATTCTGCTTCCTACCCTCCTGCCAATTGTCTGAATAACCCGCTACTAGAAAAAGGGGGTTTGCGAGACGCATTTTTTTTAGCATAACATCCACACATGAGTAGCGAAATCCTGGCCGTCCTAGAATACATGGAGAAAGAAAAAGGGATCGCGCGCGCAGATATGATTGCCGCGATCGCCTCGGCCATTCGTGCTGCCGCCGAAAAAGGGGAGACGGCTGGCCAAATCCTTGAGGTCGATATTAACCCTCGTACAGGGGCTTTAAAGGCCAGTGTTTGTCTGACGGTGGTCGATTCTGTCTCCGATCCTAAGACGGATATTCATATCGAAAAAGCACAGCGTTATACAGATCATCCAAAATTGGGGGACATTGTACACAAAGAGCTAGATCCTGCTTTGCTCGGCCGTATAGCGGCTCAAACAGTGCGTCAGGCAATCAATCAACGTATCCGCCAGTTTGAGAAAGAACGTATTTTTGACGATTATAAAGACCAAGTAGGCGATATCGTGACGGGGACTGTCCGCCGCTGGGAACGGGGGGATCTTATTGTCGATCTTGGAAAAGCCGAGGCCACTATGCCCCCCCGGGAGCGTGTCCCGACGGAGGATTATGCTCCGGGCGAACGCGTACGCGCCCTGCTTTTAAATATCGAAACCACACCTCGCGGGCCAGAGCTTATTTTAAGCCGCGCTAGCCCTCAGTTTGTTCGCCGTTTGTTTGAGCTCGAGGTTGGGGAAATTGCCGATGGTACAGTCATCCTCAAGGCATTTGCTCGGGAGCCAGGGTACCGTACCAAAATCGCGGTAGACTCAGCTGATCCAAAAGTGGATCCCGTCGGGGCCTGTGTTGGGGCCCGTGGTGGCCGGGTAAAAGGCATTGTGCGGGAGCTTGCTGGCGAAAAGGTTGATATTATCCGTTATTATGAGGAGCCGCGGCGGATGCTTGAAGAAGCGATCCACCCTGCTATCGCCAAAAACGTACGCATAGACGAGGCAGAGCGCCGGTTATATTTTGAAGTAGCAGATGCCGACATTGCTCTTGTTTTGGGGAGCCGTGGGCGCAATGCCAAGCTCATCTCCAAACTTATGGGGTGGCGGCTTGATATTACAAAAGAGTTTCAAGAAGCCACTGGCTTCGATGCTCGCATCCAAAAAGCAGTGGCCGGTATCAGTCATATTGCAGGTATTGCGGATGACGTTGCCGCTCGCTTAGTCACCATCGGGATCACCAGTCCCGAAGCCTTCGAGG
>JANYEO010000140.1 GCA_025363025.1 Opitutia bacterium | reverse complement strand
CAACGGAAGCCAAATTGCGGTTCCGGATTCGATTTTCGAATCCCCGCTAGGTCTTCTCCCTCAGCCAGCGCTGCCGCCATCTCCCCAGCTTGTATATGTACAGTATCTGCACGCAGCAAAAAATGCAATTAAAATCTGTTTTCAGACGGACTCCCACGTCACCAAGGAAATCATGGTGAGTAAGCACTGCTTTGAATTTGTAGATTGCATAATTCCACAAGGTTAGAACAAACAGGTTCGTCCCGACGACGACGGTGCTGTACAAGGTCTGGTTGGACCTCAAGGACCTCAAGGTCCGAGAGGTTTCAAGGGAGACACCGGTCCCAAGGTGAGACAGAGTGTTTTGGCTACAACTGTGACACTTTTCGCCCACCGCCACTATTTTAGGGAGAAGACGGTCAACACTTTTACAATAGCGAAGTGCAACAGGGCCCAAGGGGGGCGGAAAGGAAGGACGGAGAGAGGGGAGTTGCTGTAAGTATGGTTTTCTTATTTATAAACATCTCGATGGAGCTGTCCCTTGCGCAGGGAACAATCGGTCCGGAAGGCCTTCCCGGGAGAGATGGCAAGACAGGCGCTCTCGTAAGTATTTGAGGGCAACGTTTTGGCACAGTTAATATATGAAACTTTTTGCAGGGTCCCCCTGGTCCAGTTGGACCTAGAGGAACAGCCGGAGAAGTAGGACCACAAGGCATTCAGGTTGGTTAATCACCTTACAGCGGATTTTTCTGTTTTTTAACCCTTAAGTTTTAGGGAAATGGAGGGTTACCAGGCCGACCCGGAGCTCAGGGAAGACAGGGGGAAGCAGTAAGAAACCAAAAGCACTGTATGTACGTACAACAGGTAAACTTTTGCTGCGCAGGGCCAACCTGGAAGAGCTGGAAGGAGTCACGAGCGAAACTGCACGTACGAGGCAGAGAAACTGGACAAAGTGCTCGACCTCCTGACAGCAGCGGCTGAGACAGACAGAACAAGTACATACAGTACATTGTCGGAAGTTTTTGAATGCAAAAAAATGTTTAACCCTTTTGTTTGTTCTAGGCCGTCATCGACTTTTGGACCTGCTGAACCAACTAGACCAAAAACTGGAGCTATTGCTTTCAGCAGACTCGACTGGTAATTTACATTTCGCACTGCAAAACTGATTGAACTGACCGCGTCGGCATTAGCTACCGCTGCTGCTTCAAATTACAATTATGTTGCAGCCGCCTCGGACGACGCGGCATCACCAGCGGAGGAGGAGGAGGAGGAGGAGGAGGAGGAGGAGGAGGAGGTCGAGACAGGAACAGCGTCAGAACCAGCAGCAGTAGCCAAACCCTTGGTAGCGCTGGATCCAGTGAACGCGACGCTGGATACACTGAACGCGACGGAGCTGAATGGTAATTCAAGTCAGGCTTCTCTACGTAGAACACGTTGCAAAATAGTCAGACTTTTTTTTTGGCCCTCAGACACGTCGACCAACAAAATGCACCAGACAGAGTCCAATGGGGTATAATAATGTTACCTGTTTTTCTTAAGCATATGCTAGGCAGGCCTCCTTTATGATTTCTTTTCCACAGTCTCTGAGAGAATCGTCGGGAGAACGGACAGGAGCGGGAGAGGAGGAAACAGCGCAGGAACTTTGTAGGTTTTTATTTTCCTGACAATAATGTACACATTTTTAGTTATAAAACGCAAACATTTTATTTACGAACGCACATTTTTTTATTGCAGGGGAAGACAAGGTAGCTCTCAAGCTGAAGACCTGCCTCTTCCTCATCATGACCTCCCTGATGGCTTCGCTGGCCGACATCGGTATCCACGTCTTTTACGCCTTGAGGGGGGGTCCAAGACCCCCTCAGACACCAACAGCACCGACAACAGCAGCACCTCGGAGCAAGAAGAAGAAGTCTTCCATCGAGGAGAGCGGCGACGAGGGCGACGGCGGCGACGAAAAGAAGTCCGAAAGCAGACATAAAGAAGCTGCCAAGACTCTGATGAATCCTGAAGCTAGTGTCAAAGGAGGAGAAGGCGGCACAGAAATGGTTTAATGTGTGTGTGTGTGTGTGTACAAGTGTATTAAAGGCTTCTACAGCAACAGCCTCATCGTGTCGTTCTGGGACGTGGTTTGAACAAGAAAGCCCTACCAATTGAACTGCTTGGCTGAGGCCAAAGAGTGATGACGTTTAGCAAATGTTTTGCTGCAAATGTGAGACCATCGGGGTGATGCTTGCCTGCCTTCATCCACTGCTGCGTTTTCTTAAAAAGTGTATTGCGATACGTAGCATAGGGCTCCGTTTCGCCTCCAAACCAGGAAGAAGTGAGTTCTATTACCTTTGATGCCTGTTTAGCAGGAGCATGCGTAAAAAAAGCTGTTATGTTAATACCAACAGCAGCACAGAAAGGTTTGAACGCTACAGTTCTGGTTAGCAGTGACTGTTGGTTATCGCGGGTAATTCCGTCCCCCAGAGCTCGAAGGTCTGTTAGCATGTCCATGAAACCTTCCACAGATTTTGTCTGATTTCTGGGCAGAATGTACATCTTATAAGCTTCTTCGTAGGCCTGAAAAAAATGGAAATATTTAGCGCTTTTTTTTTAAACTTGAAATATTAAAACTTACCAAAACTAAGCGTCTGACGATGGGGTAGTGGAGCTGGATGTACAGGTTGTCCCTCTTGATCTTGTAGTCCCTGTCCAGGTTGTCCAAGGCCTTCTGATGATTCTGATGGAGAGTCTTAAGCGTCTGCGCAAGTTCTTCCACCTTTCCACCTGCATCCTCTTCAAGGCCAGGTTGTGGTCCGCCGACTTCTGCTTCTTCAACCTCTGGTTCAGTTTCTTCGTCAGAGCTTTCGCTCTCGGCGGCGTCGACAGGTTGTGCTACCTCTTGCACCTGAACATGAGCAACTACGTCAAGCACATCATCCTCGTCATACTCTTCCAGCCCCATAGCTTGTTGCTGAAAGTGCTGCTGGAGCTGGAGTTGCTGAAGATCCTCTTCGGCTATCTGAGGGAGTTGTTCGGGTGCGAGACCTGCAAGGTCTGGATAGTGCACATTGTCTGATATGGGCGGCATCTCGTCGTAGCAGTAGAGATTGTCCAGAACGTCCTGAACAAACTCCTCGTCGGTGAGGACGGACAAGGGAGTGTTGAGCTGGCTGTCCATGGTGATACTCTGGAGCTGCAACAACGACTGGGACGTCAGAAGGGGGGGCGTCGAGTTTATAAAGGACTGCGAAAGGCCTCGTTGAGAATATAGCAGTCCGGGAGGCGTATTCCCCGCAGTGTGACGCAATATTTATGAAACTTCCACACCTCGCGGCTGGCAGGAACCTTGGGGTCGGTTAGGCAGGCAAGGTACGAAATCAGCGAGACAGTGACCGGCTGGCGGTCGCCCTTCTGATGCAGTGAGACGTCTAGAGTTTGCGGCGAGACAGACTTCTTGTCTAATTTCGCATAAAGAAGGTCAAAGCAAGCTAGCGCCTGGGTCGGATTGCGCAGAACTGAAAGGTAGCGTTGCGCCTTTGCCTGGGCCATTTGGTCACGAGCAGACAGCGTCATCCTTTTTCGCTTTTTTGTCCCTCCCTCTTCGTCCTCCTCGAGAGAGTCCGGAGGCTCCAATTGATACTGTACTTTTTTTATAGACCTATTGTCAATGTCGTAGAGAAAATGTGCGTAAGGTTGTTTGTTGTTGACCAAATTCTGGGCATGAAAAGTTCTCTGCTCTTTAGTGAAACCGTGTTTGTTTAAAATGTAATCCAAACTCTCTAGGTTTCCCGGCACAGCGCTGATGTAAACGCGTGTAAAGAACTTGACTAAAGCCCAGATTCCTTGACCTGTAAGGCTGTGAGAAACGCAAACTAAAGGGTTTATCCGGCGATGATGGCAACCGTGATTTAACGTTTCAGACAGAAGGTCAATTTGCACCTTGGAAGCTCTCACAATGTCTTCTACTACCAATATGCAGTCGGAAATCTTTCCAATTTCACTCCACTCTATAGCTGTGTAGTTATTTTGGCGATTTTTTCTTCTGCTCCTGTCATTGAGCAAAAAGACTTTTTTATTGTACTGCTTTTGGAAGGGTTTTAATAGAGATCTCAAGAGGCTACTTTTGCCAGATTTCGACCGGCCAATCAAAAGAAATGCTGAGAGCTCCGGTTCATTTTCATCTGACGAAGGGTCTTCCTCTTCCTCTCTAAAATACATGCCCCTCCCTTCCCCTAATCTGTGTCAGAGGCCGCAGCAACCACGCTGATGCCTCTGACACAGATTAGGGGAGGGGAGGGGCATGTATTTTAGAGAGGAAGAAGAAGACCCTTCGTCAGATGACAATGAACCGGAGCTCTCAGCATTTCTTTTGATTGGCCGCTCGAAATCTGGTAAAAGTAGTCTCTTGAGATCCCTACTAAAACCCTTCCAAAAGCAGTACAATAAAAAAGTCTTTTTGCTCAATGACAGGAGCAGAAGAAAAAATCGCCAAAATA
>JANYEO010000066.1 GCA_025363025.1 Opitutia bacterium | reverse complement strand
CAATACGTTCAGCAGCGTCTGCCATAGAATCTGCCGCAACGAGGTTGAGGCCACTTTCGGCGAGGAGTTGTTTGCCGGCATCGACATTTGTACCTTCTAAGCGAACAACGAGTGGTATATTTAAATGGACCGTCTTGGCTGCAGCGATGACGCCTCGGGCAATGACATCGCACTTCATAATACCCCCAAAGATGTTAATTAAAATACCCTTTACGTTGGGGTCTTTTAGGATGATGTGAAAGGCTGCGGTTACTTGTTCTTCGCTAGCGCCTCCGCCGACGTCTAGGAAGTTAGCGGGGCTACCCCCGTAATGCTTAATAATATCCATCGTGGCCATGGCGAGGCCGGCTCCGTTGACGAGGCAGGCAATCGTCCCATCCAGGGCAATGTAGTTTAAGTGATGTTCCGAGGCTTCGACTTCCTTTGGGTCTTCTTCACTAAGATCCCGCAGGGCTTGGATGTCTGGGTGCCGGAAGAGGGCGTTAGCATCGAAGCTGATTTTGGCATCGAGCGCCATAAGCTTGCCCTGTGGGGTGGTAACAAGGGGGTTGATCTCGAGCATGGCTGCGTCTTTTTCCCAGAAAAGCCGGTAAAGCGCGGGCAAGAAGGAGAGCATTTGCTTATAAAGATCCCCTTGAAGGCCGAGGCCCAAAGCAACTTCGCGGGCTTGATAGGCTTGAAGGCCTAAGGTAGGGTCAATAAAGACTTTGAGGATTTTTTCCGGTGTGTGCTCGGCAACGGTTTCGATATCTACGCCGCCTTCTGTCGAAGCGATGATAACCGGGCGAGAGGTAGCCCTATCCATAAGGATGGCTAAGTAATATTCTTTGGCGATGTCGCTTGCGACGGTGAAGTAAAGGGTTTGTACCTTTTTGCCTTCAGGACCTGTTTGATGGGTAACTAGTGTTTCGCCTAGCATTTGAGGCGCTAAAGCCAAAGCATCCGCTTTACTAGGGACGAGTTTTACCCCGCCCTTGAGGCCGCTTTTAAACGTGCCTTTGCCCCGGCCACCGGCATGAATTTGAGATTTAACGACGATGGTCCCTTCGGGCAGCTGTACTAATGCCTTGGCGACATCTTCAATTTTTTGAGCAGAAGCGCCTTGTGGCACTGGGATGCCGTATTGAGCTAAGAGCTCTTTGGCTTGGTATTCGTGAATATTCATTGTTGGTGAAAGTGTTGCTGTAAAATGGTGATTTTAGCCTAGAAATCGAACTTTATTAAGCCATTCGTCTTACTTTTTCTAAAGCCGCCTCTTGAAGTGTTAAGAGTTCTTTAACACCTTTTCCAGCAAGTGCAAGGAGAGTTTGCAAGGTTTCAGGAGAGTAGGTGGCTTCTTCTCCTGAGCATTGAATCTCAACAAATTGTCCAGAGGCCGTCATAACGACGTTAGCATCCACTGTGGCGTCTTTATCTTCTAGATAGCAAAGGTCGAGGAGGGGCCTGCCTTGATACTCCCCCACACTGACTGCGGCAACGGCTTCTTTAAAGGGGTTTTCGACCATTTTGCCTTCGCGCATGGCTCGTTCAATCGCCATACGGGCTGCTACATACGCTCCGGTAATAGCTGCAGTACGGGTGCCGCCATCTGCCTGGAGGACGTCGCAGTCTATCCATAAAGTTTGGCTGGGCATTTTTTTAAGATCGATCACCGCCCGTAGAGAGCGCCCGATGAGCCGTTGAATCTCTACCGTTCGGCCATCAGAGCGGTTTTGGGAGCTTTCCCGGGCTTTGCGATCGAGCGTGCTGTAGGGGAGCATGCTATATTCAGCGGTGAGCCACCCTCCCCCAATGCCCTGGCGGGACATCCAGGCTGGTACTTTATTCTCAATAGTGGCCGCGCAAATGACCTGCGTATGCCCAAATTTGACCAAGACGGAGCCCATGGCATGGGGCGCAATCCCCGGGGTAAAGCTTACAAGCCTTAAGGCATCTTCTGGGCGTCTGTCTGGGCGTTCGAAAGGGAGCATACTTAATAGTAAAATTTATAGTTATTAAAGTTATAGGGATGAGAAGAAAGAGTGGAGCATCTGTCCATATTTTATTTGTCTTTTGATTCTTCAGTTTTTTCTTCTTTATATTGCCAATATTAGAAATTTAGGTATTTATTTATTAAAAAATCAAAATGAGAAAGGTTGCAATGCTTTGATGATTCTTTGTATATTCTTGGTAGTTATTGATTACCCTTGCTTAAATATAATATTTCATATCATGAAAGAATATATCACAATATTTAGTTTATTCTTAGCTTTTTGTGTGACTTGCTGCAATGTTTGGGCAGAAGAAAGTCCGATTGTTGAGGATGAGGATCTTGAAGATCTTGTTGATGACAGCTGCCTTGATTTGGTTTATCAGGATCAATGGCCTAACGGAAATGTTAGAGATGATTATGTGTGCTATGCAAGCCAAGGGATATGTCAGTTTAATTTTCAGAATGGATTACACTTGAATGTTAAAAGTCGTCCCGGTGCAGAGCGGAGCCTTGTTGCATTAAAATTTGGCAATGGCTATTTAGTTGATAAAAATGTGACACCAGGATTTTCTTGGCTGGCTGAAACATTGTTTTTGCAGGGAGGCGTAGAGCAACATTCTAGCAATGAGGTAAAGCATTATTTAGATAGGTTTGATGTTTCGTTGAAGCTTGAAACGCAAGCAGATCATTTTTTGCTGATAGGAGAAGCGCCTAGAGTCCAATTAAAGCCATTGTTAACGGTTATGGCAGCTTATATGAGCGAGCCTGGTTTTAATATTTCTGAGATTGATACTGCATCAATCCGTGCTTCTAAATTGAAAGAGATTAATAATAGTCAGTCTTTATTAGATCATGTGTTTAAGCAATTGATAAATGGTCATGATGTTCGTGTGATGTTTCCAGATAATGAGAGCTTTAAGGGTTGGACGACGTCTGCATTTAAACAAAAAATGCTTGAGCAGATAAGTAGTCAAAATCTTGAGCTCTCAATTGTGGGGGATTACGGGATGAATAATAAGGAAGTGGCAAAAATGCTTTTTGAGCCTATAATGAGTTCTTTGGGTGGAATTACCTTAAGTAGTCATAATCTATTATTGAAGGATAAGCCCATTCGTCGTCCAGAAAAGTCTGTATTGGCTGAGTCATTCATTTATCAAGGAAAAGTAGGAGATTCCGTTATTGCCTGTGTTTATTGGGATACAATCGGTAGTGCAGACAGAGAAATATTTCGCTCTATGCGAGTTATGGCTCGTTTTTATGCTGATACATTGCAGGAACGGTTAAATCAGAAATTTAATGATAGGTATCTGGCTCGTTATTACTGTGACGGGGTAGATAATTTTGATTTTGGCATTTTAGCAATTTATGCTGAAGTTGATCCTGTGGATATTGATACTGTTCTGGATGTAATGCTAACAGTTGCTCATGATATTGAAGCGTCTGTTCGTATACGCAAAGAGTGTTTCCGTGCTGGATTAGAGAGTGTGATGAATGAATTTGGGCAAGCCTTTATTCAAAAAATACAAGAAGAAAAAACTGTTATAAACCCTTTAGATGATTCGATGCATGCTTTGTTAATGATTTTAGTTGATCAAGCCCGCAACATGGTTAATGCGTCGAA
Source organism: Opitutia bacterium (assembly GCA_025363025.1). GTDB lineage: Bacteria > Verrucomicrobiota > Verrucomicrobiia > Opitutales > JANYEO01 > JANYEO01. The sequence goes on along the minus strand of JANYEO010000066.1, from coordinate 3,320 downwards.
TTTATCGACTGATGAATTAATTAGAGCTCTTAGGGCTAATTTTTATGCTGTTGGGCATTGTATGAATATTCTTTATAGTTCTGCTGATGAAATTCAATTGAGGGCGGCATTGCAGCAGTTTGTGTATCAGTTTACGCAAGAGTTTGTAGCGGTTGTTTCAAAAAATGAGTCTCTAGGTCAAGACCGATTAATGATGTTGCTAAAGCAGCTAGATAAAGCGTCCAAGTCTTTGTTTAAAAATAAAAGTGAATATATGCTAGGGATTACGCAGCTCTATATCGATGCGAATCGCGAAGCTTTTTTAATGAAAAAAGCTTTGAGAGATTTTTTTAAAAACGAAATAGCATCCTCTATACCAGCTGACACTTTGTTGATTATTGTTAATTATGTTAACGCCATACAATCTCGCTTTAATAATGTGAATTTAAATGATGTTCTTCATTCCGAGAATTTAGAGCATGCCATTGCTTTTTCACTGAGTGTAAGCGATAAATTATGCGATCTTTTAAAAGAATACCCTGCTGAACTTTCCTACATAGACCATGCTATTGCTAAACCGCGAAAGGCTTTGAAAAACATATTAGATAATTTAAATGCACAGCGTTTAATCTTAATGGAATTGCAAGAAAAAGTTAAAGATCCTGCGGAGTTGTTGGTCATGTTTTTTAAACAACTTGAATGTTCAGATGTTATAGACAATTTAAGTCCGGCTTTATTTGAGGTTTTTGCTAAATGGGTAGAGGCAGGTAAGGCATTGGCTCATTATGAATTAGCTACTAAAACATTAGAATCATTAAAACAAAATACAGTTTGGAATGCTTGGAAGCTTTTGAACCCTTATAGCCCAAGTGACGGTAGGCGTGATCCACGGGATAATACCTTAAAAAAAGCAATTGAGGAAGAATTAGATGAAATAATTGCCGTTTCTCATACATCAGAATATTGGTTGCATGATGTATTAATTGATTCTTCCAACCATCCTGAGCGTTTAGTGTGGTCAGAAAGTATTATTGATGATTATCAGCATGTGGCGCTTCGTGATATAACGTTATTGATTCGATTTGTTTTGCAGCCAGAAAAAGCCCATCAAATTAAAATCCTTCCTGCGTTTTAAAGTAAAGAGCCTTCTCTTTCATTCGCTCTGTATGGATGTACAGGGCCAATGAAAGAGAAGGCTCTTTTTGCGAGCAGTATTGCTTAATTATTCAAGAGTCGTAATGCGATTTGAGGTGCATTGTTGGCTTGGGCTAACATGGCGGTACCAGCCTGCACCAAGATATTATAACGGGCCAATTGGGTGGACTCAAACGCGACGTCAGTATCGATAATGCGGCTGTTAGCAGCTTCTAAGTTGCTCTTATTAACTGTAAGCATTTGAGAGGCGAACGATAGCCGGTTACTTTCCGCCCCGTTTTGGGCGCGTTGAGTGGCTAAGGATTGAATAGCCGTTGTAACGTCGGAAATTGCAAGTGAGGCGAGTGTGGTCGCCCCGGCGGTTATGGTTGCCGTGTTTGCACTGAGGTCTCCTAAAGTAAGTTGAACGGGGTTAGAGCCATCTTCGGTAGTTATAACCGAGATGGTTGTGGCTCCTGCGCTAAACATATTTACCCCGTTGAATTTTTCTGTACTTAAGCTGGCGAGCTGGGCTTGAAGTTGTCCAAACTCTGCTTGGTAATTGAGTTTATCGCTCGAGCTCTTAGTAACGTCTTCGGAAAGCACTTTGAGCTCCGAGATACGGCTTAAAATCTGGTCTGCCGTTGACATAGCGCCGTCTTGAGTCTGCAAGAACGAAATGGCGTTAGAAAGATTCACGTTAACCGCCTCTGTCCGACGAATACTGGCCGAGAGCTTCATCGATACGGCCAAGCCCCCAGCGTCGTCGGCCGGTGAGGTAATACGGCTACCACTGGAGAGCCGGTTTAAGCTTTTTTGCATGAGGGCGTTACTCGTTTGCAAATTAGCGGCCGCATCGGTAGCGGCGGTATTGGTATTGATTGTAAGAGGCATGTTGAGATCTTCCTTGATGAGGTGATGGCGGCTCTATAGGGTCCTCCAAGAGCCGCGCTCGGTAGGCTAACCTCCAAGAGAGGGAATCCGGCGAGTAAGCAAGTTTCTCGACCACTTCTTGAAAACTTTAAATTTTTTCTGGCGAAATCAGGTAAATGTCGCCTTAATGGGCCTCGTAAGCCTCTTTAAGACTAGGTTTATTTGGCAGAAGCCCCGTATTAAAATCTATACCCAACCCCTATGAGCGATGTTATCCTGGATGGAGAGGCTGTTCAATTCGAAGGTCCATTGCCTTCTGGAGCGGTCAGTGTGTTTAATTTTATAGTAGAAGCACTAGAGCCCCATGGCCGGTGCCTGACTACTTTTCGCGTGGATGGGGAAGATTGGTTGTCCGGGGCCAGTTTTCAAGATCATGCAAACGAGCCCTTTCGCCGGGTAGAGGCTTTATCAGCCCCACTTGGGGATGTTCTCCTTCGCCTAATTGCCCAAGTACGGGCTTCAACGAGTGGCCTGCGTGAACGTATGCAGCGCTATGCCGAAAATCTTTTAGTAACCCCTTGGCCGGAGCTTATTGGTGAATGCGGGAAGATTAGTAAAGCTTTTCTCCCCATGGCTCATCTGCTCGGTGTTTTAGGGGCGCATGATCATTTAGAAACTTCCCCTTGGCAAGAAAAGCGCAAAGCCTTGCTCGATTCTATCGAAGGCTTGCTTAACCGCTATGCAGACTTTGCAGAAAAGCCAGATATGCAAGGCATGTCTGCTTTTATGGGAAAAGAGCTCATCCCCTGGGTAGAAGGCTATTGGCAGTGGGTGAATGACACTGTAGCCCCGGCTTTAGCTCAGGAGCATGTACAAAATAAGCTCCTCCGCAATTAAGGAGGGAGCTAGAATGGGTTTCTTTTGAGTTCTTGGTCGGTTGTTGATCCCCCTGTACTAGCGTACACTCAGTCGCTTCGTCGTGCAACTTCCTCAAAAGAAAGTCATGCTAAGGCTGTTTGCTAGCCGTGCCGCGAGAGCTGCTTATGAAGGTACTCCACACTCCGGCGGACAGATTCATCCTGCTCCATCATATTCTCTACCGTCTTGCAGGCATGGATAACGGTACCATGGTCCCGGCCACCAAAGGCTTCCCCAATTTCGTGCAGGGCATGCTGTGTAAGCATACGGCATAAGTACATGGCTATTTGGCGGGGAAAGGCGATATTGGCTGGGCGCCGCTTACTCGTCATGTCTGAGGCCCGCAAGTGGAAGTACTCAACCACCCGTTCTTGGATTTTCTCAATCGTTACTTGGTTTTTTGCCTCTTCTTGGAG
>JANYEO010000051.1 GCA_025363025.1 Opitutia bacterium | reverse complement strand
GTCCAAGAGCGCGCTTCATCAAAGCTTTTAGCCTGCTCCATCGTTTGATCGGTTCCTGAAAATTCATAACTCATAGAAAGAGCTTGGCAGGTACGCGTTGCAGCTACAACAAGCTTTAATACTTCCATATTAAGTTCACCTATTCCTCTTAAATCAAATAAAGCTTTTCCAACACCACCCTCAACTGCCCCTGTAATTTGTTTTTCCATAGCAGCCGCCATATCTTGCAACATATTGGCATCAGACGAACTAGGAACTGCTATACGCAAGACTCCATTTTCTTGAACAAAAGAACGCCCAACTAAATTAATATTCAAGGCTCGTGCCATTTTATAAGCTGTATCTACGGGCTCAATAGGCTTCGCTATAATACCTGCAAAACCAAGAGTTTGCGCTTGTTGTTGCTCGGCTTGAGCCGTCTTTAAAGCCATGCCTAAAACAGGAACAGAATTCGTCTTAACAGTCGAACGGAGCAAACGATAAAAATTGAATGCAGCCTCGTTCGGCAGCGAAAGGCTCACAATAAAAGCATCAACGATATTGTTTTTAGCATATTCATATGCTTCTTCTGTATCCGCTATGCCTTTAACGGACCAACTAGGCCACGAAGCAAGGGCTTTTTGTACCTGCTCAACAATCACTTCCTTATCGTCAATCACCACAATTGAACAAGGATCTGTAGGAGCTCTTGGAGCACGTGCCTCACTTGGCTTCGCGCGCAGTTCAATAATGCGAATAACTTTTTCGATCAATGCCTCTTCTTTAAAAGGCTTAACAATGTAATCCCTTACGCCTAATTTAGCGATTTTGACGACCATCTCTTTACCCGATTCTGCCGTCAGCATCATAACCGGAATCCCCTTAAGTGCCGGATTTTGTTTTAATTGCGACAACATTTCCACACCATCCATAGTCGGCATGGTTACATCTAATAAAATTAAGTCTGGCTTTTCTTTGGCCGCAACCTCAAGGCCTTCTGCACCATTGGTAGCTTCTACAATAGTACAATCATAGAGTTTAAAAGCTTTTTTAACGATAATACGAACAGCTTTTGAATCATCAACCGTTAGAATTTTTGGGCTCATAGCAAGTAATAAGTGTAATGGTTTTATAAATGAAACTAATAATTAATTATCTTCAACTTTTAAAAGCACATCGACCACAAAAAGGGCATCATCTGTTTTAAAAGGGAAAGAACAACGCGTCACGTCCGCACTTGTCTCTATCGAAAAATGAGAACCACTGATAATAGAAGGGATAGTTAAACGACATTCATAGCCGGTAGCACACAACTGCTGCTTAAAAGAACCTACGGTCATATTACAAATCTCCCCAAGTCCATCATTAATAGTGCCAGCCCCCTCTGCTGTCATTTCTGCGTCAGACATACCCAGCATCGTCCCCACCAAATGACGTGCAAGGGCTTCTTCTAAATAAAGATATACTACCCCGCTCACATTGCCTAAAAAGCCCACCATACCAACGACAATACTACAATCCTCTTTGAAATAACTCAAAGGACAGCTCGAAGCTTTACTCTGTTGAACACTTTCAGGGTCTACATACGTTGCTTCTTTATCAAGCATCGTTGAAAAAACATTATTGACGGCTTGCGTCATCATAATGCGTATCGCGTCTTTTGATACAGATTGGTCTTCTACATTTTCAAGGGTTTGATCAGGCATGTGCATAATAATTTATATTATTAGTGGGGTGTCTAAAACCTAATTGCGCGAAAGCATCGGTATCTCTAAATGGTATTGATTAATTTTAGTTTTCAAGCGGCGTGCAGATATTTCCAAAAACTCAGCCGCTTTTGCTAAATCGCCCTCGGCTTTTTCCAACGCTTCAGCAATAGAGGTCTTCTCATCAACTTCCAGAAACTTCAAACGGGAAACAACAGAGACTGACTTAGATGCAATTGCTTTCTTACTAGATGCCCGCTTATGCGAAACATCAGGCAAACCAAGGTCTTCCACCTGTATTGCACTTTCAGGCTCAGCTAAAATAACTGCCCGCTCAATGGTATTATGCAACTCTCGCACATTACCCGGCCATGTGTGCGCTAATAAGCAATCCATCGAAGCCTTAGCAAACCCTTTAAATTTTATCCCGCTACGGCGCGACAATCGCTCCAGAAAGGTACTCGCAAGTAAAGGGATGTCATCTGGGCGCTCCCTAAGTGGGGGCACTACGATAGGGAAAACATTGAGGCGGTAGTATAAATCTTCACGGAAATGACCTGTCTGTACGGCTTTTTGCAGATCCCGGTTAGTCGTAGCAATTACACGTACATTAACCTTAATGGTTTTGGCTCCGCCCACACGTTCAAACTCATGTTCTTGCAAAACTCGAAGGAGCTTTGTTTGCACATTGAGCGAAACTTCTCCAATTTCATCGAGCAAAATCGTTCCACCATGGGCAAGCTCAAAACGGCCATCTCGCCGATCCGTAGCCCCCGTAAAGGCTCCTTTCTCATGCCCAAAAAATTCGCTTTCAATTAAATTCTCAGGAATAGCCGCACAATTAACACGCACATAAGGCTTACCGTTAAGAGAGCTTAAACGGTAGAGCTCCCGCGCTACTAACTCTTTTCCTGTTCCATTTTCACCCATTACCAAGACGGTTGCCCCGGTAATGGCTACTTTCTGAATCAGCCCCTTCAGCCGCTGCATAGGTGCACTTCCGCCGATCAAATCACTTTCTTGCAATAGTTGATCACTGAAATACTGATTCACTTTAACTAGCTGGCTATAGCCTTCTGCTTTTTTCAAAATCACATCTATTTGCTCAATAGAACACGGCTTAACGATGTAGTCAAAAGCCCCTTTTTTCATACACTCCACAGCAGATTCTATACTGCCATGGCCCGTTACCATCACCACCATCGGTGGGCGAGCTAATTGACCTAAGCGTTCCAAAAGATCCGTCCCCTGCCCATCCGGCAGCCGCACATCAAGAAAAAGAAGGTCAAACTGGTCTTTGCCTAAATAATGCTCCGCTTCTTTAAT
>JANYEO010000024.1 GCA_025363025.1 Opitutia bacterium | reverse complement strand
AATGGTGATGAGCTGGATTGTGTCTATCCTCTTAATTATTGTCGTTCGCCTAATGGTGGGGCGCCCGCAGCTTATTCCTACCCGGGCTCAAGCCGTTATAGAGGTGATGATTGAGCGAGTTAGAGAGATGATTGCCCCTATCGTCGGCCGCCATATGGTGAAGCCTACGTTTCCGCTGCTGGTTGCGCTTTTCTTTTTTATCTTAATTCATAATTGGTCCAGCCTTTTGCCAGGTGTAGGGACGATTGGTCGCTACGAGGCCGGTCATTTGGTTTATTTTTTCCGGCCTGCTAATGCGGATTTAAATGGCACATTGGCCTTGGCCCTTATTGCTATGGGGTCTTGGTTTTACTTTGTTCTCCGTTATGCTGGCTGGCGGGTATTAATTTTCGATCTTTTTGGCAATAAAGCTAACAAGCGCGAAATTCCTTTACCTATTTATTACTTCTTGTTTTTTATCTTTTTAGGTGTTGGGGTTATTGAGGTCGTATCTATTTTATTTCGCCCTATTTCTTTATCTTTACGTCTGTACGGCAATGTTTTCGGTGGGGAGAATCTCTTGGCAAGCGTTTCTGGCTTGGCCGCTTGGGTGGTCCCGGTTCCGTTTTACTTTTTAGAGGTTTTAATTGGATTTGTTCAGGCCCTCGTCTTTACCCTTTTGGTCTCGGTCTATATTGGTTCTATTTGTAATCATGGAGATGCTACAGAGGCCCATCATTAAAACTCTTTACCCAGCTGGGATCCTGCTAATATGTGGGGGCAGCCGTAACTCGATTAAATAACCTAAAATCTATCATCATGTTAAGTCTCATCATCGCAGAAGTTTCCGGTAATCTCGCCCAGGGTATTCAAGGGGCCGCCGGTTGTATGGCCGCCGCTATCGGGGTAGCCCTCGTTGGCGCTAAAGCGGTAGAGGCCGTTGGTCGCAATCCTGAAGCTTCGGGCAAGGTACTCGTTCAATCCATTTTGGGCATGGCCTTGGCAGAAGCCGTGGCATTTTATGCTTTGTTCATGGGCAAATAGGCTCGTTGCTGTGCGCTTGGGTGCTTGCTAAAAGCGCCCAAGTTTCCCCTTTATTGACGTTCGTTTATGTTATCCCTTCTCCCTATCATCGCTACCACAGCCCTAACTGAGGCTGGGGGCCCCCTTGATCAGCTGACCGGTCAATTCGGCGTCAATATACCTTCGCTTTTGGCGCAGGTTCTCAATTTTGGTGTTTTAGCTTTTCTTTTATACCGGTTCGCAGTTCGGCCTATTTTGGCTAACTTAGATGAACGTCAGGAAAAGATCTCCAGCGGTCTTCAGTACGCGGAGGAGATGAAGCTCAAGCTCGCCGAGGCAGAGCGCCACTGTGCGCAGATCATAAAAACTGCTTCTCTCGAGGCTCAATCGATTATAGAGGAAGCCCGCTCAGCCGCCAAAGCCCATTTAGAACGTCAAATACAGGAAGCGGCTCATTTGACTGAAGAAATGATTAAAAAAGCCCATGAGGTCATTTTGCTAGAGCGTCAAAAAATGCTTCAAGAGGTTCGAGCAGAAGTTTCGGCCCTGGTCATCAAGACAACCGCTGCCGTTCTGTCGAGGGAGTTATCGTCTGCAGAGCGCACGTCCTTTGCGGAGGCCGCCATTCGGGAGCTTGCTAGCTAATCTTCTTTTTTCTCCCCATGAAGCGCAAAAAAGCCCTAGTTTTAGAAGCCAAAAAGCTTGTTCGGTTGTCACTCGATACAGCTGGAGGGCTTTCCGGGGAGCGTGTTCAGGCCATTTTAGAGACCCTCAAGGCCAGTGGTCGCCCTATTCATCAGCTGCGTCTTTTGCTTAAGGCTTATCAGCGCTTTGTCCAGGTCGAGCTTGGCCGCGGGCAAGGTCTTTTAGAGTGTGCGGGCACCCTTCAGCCGGAGGTAGTAGCCGCTTTGGCTCAGCATTTATCTATTGCCACCAAGCGCCCTGTCTCCCTTGAGGCCCGTGAAAATTCCTCTCTTATTGCGGGTGTACGCGTCACCCTGGGGGATCATGTATGGGAGTCTTCCATTTCTAGTCGTTTAGCCACTTTAAGTTCCGCTCTTTAATCTTCACCTTTTTATCCGCATTCTATGAGCTCTGTAATCGAAGCCATTCAAAACGAAATCGCGCAACTTGAAACGCGTGCCACCAAGAAAAACATCGGCCATATCCGCACCCTGGCAGATGGCGTTGCCCGCATCGATGGCTTGTCTGAGGTCATGTTCAATGAGATGATCGAGCTCCCGGGCGGTGTTTATGGGATAGCGCTTAATTTAGAAGAAGACGAAGTCGGCTGCGTGCTTTTAGGTGACGTCGCAGGCTTGAAGGAAGGCAGCGAGGCCAAGACAACCGGCCGCTTGCTCTCGGTTCCGGTTGGCAGGGGTTTACTAGGCCGCGTGGTAGATGCCTTGGGGCGCCCTGTAGATGGCAAAGGCCCTATCCAGGCTACGGAGTTCAATCCGGTTGAGAAGATTGCCCCGGGCATTATTCCACGCCGCTCGGTTAGCCAACCCCTTCAAACAGGGATTATGGCTATTGATTCGATGATTCCTATTGGCCGTGGCCAGCGGGAGCTTATCATTGGGGACCGCGCTACTGGCAAGACCACGATCGCGATCGACACCATTATTAATCAGGCCAAGATCAATCGGCAGGGCCTCTCTAGTGGTAATGCAAATTTCAGGCCCGTTTATTCTATTTATGTAGCGATTGGGCAAAAGAACGCCAATGTCGCCCGTACAGTGAAAGTGTTGGAGGCCGTTGGGGCCATGGAGTACACGATCGTTGTTACGGCCCCTGCTTCCGATAATCCTGCCAACCAATACATCGCTCCCTTCTCGGGTACAGCCATGGGGGAGTGGTTTATGGCCAATGGGATGGACGCTTTAATTGTTTATGATGATCTTTCTAAGCATGCCGTTGCTTATCGCCAAATTTCCCTCATCTTAAAGCGGCCTTCCGGTCGCGAGGCTTACCCGGGTGACGTTTTCTACCTTCATTCCCGCTTATTAGAGCGGTCAGCTCGGTTGAATGAAACTAACGGAAATGGTTCTTTAACGGCGCTTCCTATCATTGAGACCCAGGCGGGTGACGTTTCGGCCTATATTCCGACTAACGTTATTTCGATTACCGATGGTCAAATTTTCTTAGAGTCAGATCTTTTTAACCAAGGTATCCGCCCGGCTATTTCTGTAGGGTTGTCAGTATCTCGGGTCGGTTCTGCTGCTCAGATCAAAGCTTACAAGCAGGTAGCAGGCAAGGTGAAGCTTCAGCTGGCTCAATTTCGGGAGCTTGCAGCCTTTGCCCAGTTTGGGTCAGATTTGGATCCGCGCACCAAGCAACAGTTGGAGCGCGGGGCTCGCTTTGTGGAGCTTTTTAAGCAACCCGCTTACAGCCCGCGTTTAGTAGAGGTACAGGCTTCGCTCTTGTGGGCCGTTCAAAACGGCTTCTTTGATGAAGTCGCTGTTAAAAACATTGTCACAGCCGCCCATAGCCTTCAGGAGTTTTTCTTGACTGCCAAAGCCGCTTTGATGAATAAGATTTTGGCTGAAGAAAAGTTTACCGATGAATCAGAGGCAGAGCTTAAGCGCGCCTGTGAAGAATGGAAGCGCACTTTCACCGCTTAATTTATAGCTAACCGTTTATTTGAATGAAGGGCATTCGGGAAATACGCCAGCGGATCAAGTCCGTTAAGGGCACAGCACAAATTACCCGTGCTATGCAGCTGGTGGCTGCCTCTAAGATGAAGCGGGCCCAGGCTGCCGCTCTTCTGGGGCGGCCCTACGCACTGCTAATGGCGGAGATCCTCGTCTCCTTGCTGGAAAAAGCGGGGGACATGCAGCATCCTTTCTTGCAGGGTCGTCCTGTTGTCACTCGAGGCGTTTTAGTAGTGGCGACAGATAAAGGCCTTTGCGGCGGGCTCAATACGAATCTTTTTCGTCATGTGGTAGACGTTCAAGGCCCTGCTCGCTATGTGACGATTGGGCGGAAGGCCACCCAGTTTCTCTCCCGCACCGGGCACGAGGTTATGGCAGAGTTTTCCGTTACGGATCACGCTGCATTTGCCGAGGTTCGCTCTCCGGCGGAGTACCTTATCCGGGCTTATTTAGAGGGCAAAGTGGATACGGTGGAGGTTCTTTATACTCGTTTCATTAATACCCTTCGCCAAGAGCCCTGCCTGCAGCCTATTCTTCCGTTAACTAGCTTGGCTGAGACGCTAGAGACGCTTCGTCATCGCTTGGGTAAAGATGGGGCCGCTTTGCATGCAGACACACGCGAAATGGCTTTCGAGCCTAACGCTAATGCCTTGCTGGCAGCCCTGCCCGAGCTTTTCGTAAAGCAAGAAGTTTATCAAATGGTCCTTGAGTCTAAGGCTTCAGAGCATAGCGCCCGCATGGTGGCGATGAAGAGTGCCACCGATAACGCTAAGAACCTCGTGGACTCTCTTACTTTGGAGTATAACAAAGCCCGTCAGGCTGGTATTACTCAGGAAATTCTTGAAATTGCCGCCTCCACCCTTCAATCCGCTTAATTTTTTAACGCTCACGTCCCATGCATAAGCAAGGTAAAATTGTACAAGTTATCGGTCCGGTAGTCGACGTTCAGTTCGACTCCGCATCCGTCCCAGCCATTTATAACGCCATTGAGCTCAAAGTCATGGTGGAAGGCCGCGAAAGTCGCCTCGTGCTGGAGGTCCAGCAGCATCTAGGAGAAGGCCTGGTGCGGGCGATCGCGATGTCGACGACCGAAGGGCTCGTCCGCGGAGAGGCCGTTACCGATACAGGGGGGCCGATCACCGTTCCCGTTGGGGAGGCCGTTCTGGGTCGCATTTTCAATGTTATTGGGGAGCCGGTAGATAATATGGGGCCGGTTAATGCCACCCAGTTTTATCCGATCCACCGTCCTGCGCCTACGCTGATAGACCAGGATACCGAGGCCAACATTCTCGAAACAGGGATCAAGGTTATTGACCTTATCTGTCCCTTTATTAAGGGCGGTAAAGTCGGCGCCTTCGGTGGGGCAGGGGTAGGCAAGACGGTTGTTATTATGGAGCTCATTAATAACATCGCCAAGGCGCACGGGGGCTACTCTGTTTTTGCCGGGGTGGGGGAACGTTCACGTGAGGGTAATGACCTTTATCACGAAATGAGCGATGCCGGTGTTATTAATCAGCAAAATCTTGCCGCCTCCAAGGTGGCCTTGGTTTACGGTCAAATGAATGAACCGCCAGGTGCCCGTATGCGGGTCGGTCTTACGGCCCTTACTATGGCCGAGTATTTTCGGGATGAGAAAAATCAAGACGTGCTGCTCTTTGTTGATAACGTTTTCCGCTTTTCTCAAGCCGGTTCTGAGGTCTCGGCCCTTCTTGGGCGTTCGCCTTCGGCCGTAGGTTATCAGCCTACCCTTTCCCAAGAAATGGGCTGCATGCAGGAGCGTATTACATCGACGAAAAAAGGCTCTATCACTTCCTTCCAGGCTGTATACGTGCCGGCAGACGATTTGACGGATCCTGCTCCTGCCAACACCTTTGCTCACTTAGATTCGACCATCGTGCTAGAGCGTCGTATCGCGGAGCTCGGTATTTATCCTGCGGTAGATCCTCTTTCTTCTACTTCAAACGCGCTTGATCCGAAGCTTATCGGGGAAGAACATTTCAAAGTGGCCCGTGGCGTTCAGCAAGTTTTGCAACGCTACAAAGATCTTCAAGACATCATCGCAATCTTAGGGATGGATGAGCTTTCTCCAGAAGATAAGCAGGCTGTCTTTCGTGCCCGGAAGATCCAAAAGTTCCTTTCACAGCCCTTCCACGTGGCGGAAGTCTTTACCGGTGTTTCTGGTAAGTACGTCCCCGTTTCGGAAACGATCCGCGGCTTTAAAATGATCTTAGACGGGGAGCTCGATCACATTAGCGAAAACGACTTCTACATGAAGGGTGGGATTGACGAAGCCATTGCCTCTGCCGCTGCTGCCGAAACGAAGTAACTGCGCCTCATGTCGTCTTTAACCCTCGAAATTATTACGCCCGAAGGGGTCGCTTTCCGTGAGTCGGTATCAGCTGTGGCTGTGCCGACTACGGAGGGGGAGATTGGCGTTCTGGCCCATCATATTCCTCTGCTGACGCTCATCAGGGCGGGGGAGCTTCACGTTACGCGTACAGGGGGCCAAAAAGAGTACCTCGCGGTGGACCGTGGTTTTGCCCGCGTACTGGGCAATACCCTATCTATTTTGACGGAGGCCGCGATTCACGTTAATGATATTGATATCGAGAAAGTCGCCGAAGCCCAAAAACGCGCCGAAGCCGCCCTTCAGGAGGCCCAAGCCCACCCTCAGATGGATCCAGCAGAAGTCGAAAAGCTTGAAGCCATTGTCCGCTTTGCTCTGGCCCAGAGGTTAGTGAAGAAAAAGCAATATTGAGGCGAGGCCGCTGCAGAATGCATGATTTATGAGTTTTTGGTCGGTTGTCGTTCCTCGAGTACCCTATGTACACTCGTCACTTCGTCCTACAAATTCCTCAAAATCAAAGCATTCTGCAATCGGCCTATTCATAGTTCCCAGGCCTTGAAATTCGAATTTTTTCTGTGTTTTGTTCGAAAACACCATTCAGCTGGGGTCTCCTGTTTCAAACACTCAACTGCGGCCTGCCAGGATTAGGCCAATCTAAGTGGAAGAATTGTCCGCGGGGCGTATCGATGCGTTCGTAAGTATGAGCGCCAAAGTAATCTCGCTGTCCTTGTAATAGATTTTGAGGAAGGCGAGCTAACCGGTATCCATCAAAATAAGCTAAGGCGGAAGAGAAGGTCGGCGTTGGGATACCAAATTCAGCTGCTAAGGCGACAACTTTTCTCCAATTGGCCTGTGCGGCTTGGATGGTTGAGTTGAAGTAAGGGTCTAACAGCAAGTTGGCCAGCTTCGGATCCGTTGCATAGGCCTCTGTAATTTTTTGCAAGAAAGCGGCCCGGATGATGCAGCCTCCTCTCCAGATTTGGGCAATTTCGCCAAAGTTCAGCGTCCAGTCATAGGCTTTTTGGGCCTCACGCATGAGCTGGAAGCCTTGGGCATAGGAGCAAATTTTTGAGCAATAAAGAGCATCTTGGATGGCCTTTATTAGAGTTGCCTTGTCTCCAGAAAACCGTGCAGAGGGGCCTTTTAAAATGGTTGAAGCATGAACTCGTTCATCTTTGGCTGCACTCATGCAGCGGGCAAAAACAGCCTCTGCAACCGTGGGGCCAGGTACACCCATGTCCAGGGCATTCATGGATGTCCATTTCCCTGTCCCTTTTTGGCCGGCCACATCGAGGATCATGTCCACTAGGGGGTTTCCCGTGACAGGGTCCTTCTGGGCCAATACTTCGGCAGTTACTTCAATTAGAAAAGAGTCCAATACGCCCTTATTCCATTCGCGAAAGATGCCAGACATGTCATCAGGAGAGAGCCCTAGCAAGTCTTTCAATAGGTGATAGGCCTCGCAGATCATCTGCATATCGCCATACTCAATCCCGTTGTGCACCATTTTAACGTAGTGGCCGGCGCCTGTAGTCCCTATATAAGTCGTACACGGGACGCCCCCTGTGACAGGTTGCCCGGGTTTAGCCCCTGTTATTTCGCGTCCTGTGACGGGGTCTACCTTAGAGGCAATTGCTTTCCAGATAGGCTCTAGGGATGCCCACGCCTTGGGGTCTCCACTGGGCATGAGGGATGGGCCAAAGCGGGCTCCTTCTTCTCCGCCAGAAACACCCGAACCAATAAAGCATAACCCCTTGGCCTTGAAGTCTTTTTCTCGGCGCATGGTGTCGAGCCAATGGGCATTGCCGCCATCAATGACAATATCCTCTGCTTCTAGAAAAGGCACGAGCTCATTGATAACCGCATCAGTTGCCGTACCCGCTTGGACTAATATGACAATTTTCCGGGGGCGTTTTAGGGACCGCACGAATCCCTCTACCGTGGGTTGGCCGACTAAGCCACCGGGTGTGTCCGTATGAGCAGCTACAAACGCTTCCATTTTAGCCGTTGTACGGTTGTAGACCGTAATACGGTAGCCATGGTCCGCAATGTTGAGGGCAAGATTTTGCCCCATGACAGCAAGGCCTACAAGGCCAATATCAGAGAGTACGTCAGTCATAGCAGGGATAAAAATGATAAGGGGGTGAGATTCCTTTATAATAATCAACGCTGCTGAATGTTGGCAAGGAGAGATGCGGGCTTCGTGATAGATTGAGGTTTTTGATAATTAGTTTTATTTAAAAATAAACAATTGCAATTATATTCATTGACTAATTTGTTTTTATTGGCATAACTCTCAATTGGAGATAATGGGCCGTGTCGGCTTATTGACCGAATTTTTTAATTTAATAAAATGATATTTCATGAAACAAGTATATATACGCGCTTTTTGTGGGTATTGATTTTAAGTGGGGCTCATTCATTGCAGGCGCAAGGGAGCGATGATGAGAAAACGGATGACTTTGAGTTTAGATTTCATTCTGAAGTTTCGCCTGAAATGGAAAAGAGCCTAATCACCGGACTGAACGAGCAGGAGGATTTTATGTTTGTATCAGAGCTCGCGGAAGACTCTGACGAAGATTCTAAAACAGAGCCCGAAGAGGCTACCAATCCTGTAATACGTGTGTCCACGGACAGTTTAATTGATTTTCATAATGGATTATCTAAAGAGGTTGCTTTGTTTGTTAACGCATTGGCCTCTATATATCGAGTCAGGTTGGGAACTGTACGGAGTAATGCTTTTTATAGAGGGGAGCTGAACCAAGTTCTTGCGGGGATTCGGAAGACTCCTAGCAGGCTCCTGAGGGTCGTCGAGGCT
>JANYEO010000004.1 GCA_025363025.1 Opitutia bacterium | reverse complement strand
GCATATCAAAAATGGTATTTGTTATAAAGAAGCTGGCAGCCGCCCGCTGAGCCATTGGCAGCGCCGTTTCAATTCGCTCGTTTGCAAATCGCGCTGGAGAGTAGAGCAAGTTTTTGGAACAACAAAACGATTATTTCAATTCACGTGAACGCGCTACATGGGATTGGAAAAAGTCGAACTCGAGGCTCTTGTTAAGCTCATTTCTTACAACGGGTTCAAGGCTATTCGACGATGTTCATTCGACTTTCCCGTGCGGAGCCTTGCCTGAAAACCCAAAATTGGCCTGAAATTCACTTGATTTAAGTGAATTTCAAGCCAATCAGAAAACAGTGCTTATACTTTTTTGTGCCTTGAAGCGCTTTTACACAGCTGATGATATATTATTCAGTGGTCTCAATATGCAGTTCTGAGCCTGGATTAGACATAATTTTGATTCTTCGAAATATTTTATTATTGTTAATGAACGAGTTGCGTAAGTAAAATGGAAGTGTATTCACGAAAGCCAGATGCTGCGGCGTGCCTTTCCCTAACGGGGGCTCATCAAATGCGGCACTTCCATATACAGATTAATCGTCTGTTAATTGTCGGGCTGCCTTAATCTGCTCTTGACTAAATTCTGCCACAATGATCATTATAATGATCTTTATAGCCATTTAAGATTACTATAGAGAACTTTAAATTTATGACGCATAACTCACCCCTTCCAATCCCTATGCAAAAGGCGTTGCGTAAGCTTGGACAGGATATCAACGATGCGCGTCGTCGCCGCCGCATACCTATGGCGCTAATGGCCGAACGAGCAGGTATAGCGCGAACAACATTGGCAAAAATTGAAAAAGGGGAATCGACCGTTTCCTTAGGTGGATATGCTGCTGTTATTTTTGTCTTAGGACTAACCGATCGATTACAAGATCTTGCAGATGCAAATCACGATTTAATTGGACGTGAGCTAGAAGAAGAAGCCTTGCCGAAGCGCATTTATTTGCCGCGTTCAATAAAAAAAGGAAAGCATGGATAGCAAGCAAGTCTTTGTCTCTATTGCTCTTGGCGAGATTAACCATCTCGTTGGGCGGTTATGCTGCCATAACAGGAAAAGAAGAGAAAGCGCTTCGTTTGAGTATGATCAATCGTGGCTTAATCATCCGGAACGTTTTGCACTAGAGCCTGCATTAGCATTAACATTGGGCTCATTTCATACACAATCTCCTCAAAGCCTTTTTTGCGCCATTGGCGATTCTGCGCCTAATCGCTGGGGCCGCGTTTTGATGCGTCGAGCTGAAATAGCCCGAGCCAAGGAAGCAAACGAAACACCCCATACTCTTGGTGAAATTGATTTTCTTTTAGGTGTAAATGATGAAGCCAGACAAGGCGCTTTGCGATTTTCTAAAACGTTGAATGGCCCATTTCTTAGTCCACCAGGTAAAAGAACCATTCCACCGCTTATAGATTTACCAAAGCTTTTGTCTGCTACAGAGCGCTTCTTAAAAGATGAAGAGAATTCAGAAGATTTAAAATTACTTTTAGCCCCAGGCTCTTCTTTGGGGGGGTGCACGGCCTAAAGCTTCTGTCCGTGATTATGACGGTAACCTTGCGATTGCAAAATTTCTGCATAAAGACGATGAATTCGACATCGTAACTTGGGAGGCTGTAGCGTTGGCATTGGCCGAAAAAGCAGGCCTTCGTTTGCCAGCTTGGAAACTGCACACTATTCTTGACAAGCCTGTTTTGATCATTCGTCGATTCGATCGTTCTGCTCAGGAGCGTATCCCGTTTTTATCTGCTATGAGCGAAATAAAGGATGGAGACTATCGCCCGCTTATGACCTGAATCCAACGCCTTTAGATATCAAGGCTCACATTCTAACCACGGCGATTGATCGTTACGATGGCACTGCCTCCCTTGAACTTGCACTTTCTGTAAGCAATGATTTTCGATTATCTAAAAATCAAGCAACAACTATTATTCAAGAGGTAACTCAGAGAGTATGGCAATGGCGAGAGGTTGCTAAAAGTTTTGGCTTAAAAAAACGAGAAATAGATCGGATGAGTTCCGCATTTAGATTAAGTTAAATCTCCGCTTTTTCAATTCACGAAAGCCGGGTGCTGCGGCTTGCCTCTTCCCTTCCGGGGGCTCCTCTCACCGGCTTTGATGAATAACTTTTAGCTGGCAACCAGTCGCCCTTAACGATTTCCCGTTTAGATGGGCGACTGGTTGCCAGCTAAAAGTTAATCATCAAAGCCGGTGAGAGGAGCCCCCGGAAGGGAAGAGGCAAGCCGCAGCACCCGGCTTTCGTGAATTGAAAAAG
>JANYEO010000236.1 GCA_025363025.1 Opitutia bacterium | reverse complement strand
GGAGATGCGTGCTTTATCCCCAGTGGGCGGCTGCACGCTATTGATGCCGGGAATTTAATATTAGAAATCCAGCAAAATTCAGATACAACGTACCGTGCCTACGATTGGGGCCGGGTTGGCTTTGACGGGAAGCCGCGGGCTTTGCATATAGCGGAAACATTGGCCTGTACTCATTTTCAGGATTATGAACCCACTTTACTGCCTTCGCCTAAGGGTTCCAATGGGGAATGGGTTAACTGCCCTGAGTTTCGGGTTATGCAATATCATTTGCAAAAAGGTGGCCCTGGTCCCGCCTTTCCCGCCTGTGAATCCGCTCGCGTGCTTTCCGTGGTTCAAGGATTGCTAAAAATAGAAGATACCACTATAGTCTTAAAAAAAGGCGATAACGTCCTCATCCCTTATGCAGAGGCTTTTAAGTCTGTTGCCAGGGCAGAAACCCGCATACTCATTACGGATCAATTTGCTTAACCTCCTTTCATTACCTATAAATCATCATGCTTCTCAATATTATCTTCAAACCTATTCAGTGGCTGCTTTCATTAGTTATCGGCCTTGTCATATTAGTGGTATTGGCTGTGGCCTTGGCCGGCTTTTATGTCCCCTTTTTGGCGGAAAAATACCTTTCCCACCGAACGGACTTTCCAACTACAATCACCCGCTCACACCTCAATCTTTTTTTAGGAGAAGTTGATCTATGGGGGCTTAATATAGAGAACCCAACGCGCTTTCATGAACCCCATCTTTTGATGCTGAAGGAGTTCTCCTTACATCTAAATCCAATGTCACTCGCGACCGATACGAAGGAAATTGAACGCCTGGTGCTTGATATTCCCGAAATGTCCTGGGTGAAGACTGCAACCGGAGAAGTCAATATCGACGCCTTTATGGAAGGATTTCAAGGGACGCCTACTCAGACAGAGTCAGACAAAAAAACCACAAAAACAAAAGAGTCGGCATCCCCCAAGCTACTAATCAAGCACTTGGTCTTGCGAATCGGCACAGTACATAAACTCGACTACACTGGGGGTTCCGCAAAAACTACAGATTATAAAGTGAACCTTGATTTAGATTTAAAAAATGTTTCGAGTGTCGCTGATGTTATGCTCCCTGTTACCTTGGCGCTTTCAAAGTCGGGTGTATCCTTTTTGGGGGACGCATTAAAAGAAGGCCTACCTGCAGATTTACGCGATTTTTCGGGACCTTTAGACAAAGGAGCTTCAAAAGTCCTTGAGAATGCAACCGATGCGTTAAAGTCCTTAAAATCTTTTTTCTAGACCCTCCAGTGGATCGTTTTTTAAACGACGCAGATTTTTGCTGGAAAAACTGATTATTCAGTCGTCTTATAAGGCGTTTTTATTCTTTAATTACGCCTTATGGACCAACTTGAAGAAATTTTCCGCCTGCAAGCAGCCTTGAATGACCGCATTGGGGTACGCACGGCCGATCTTAATGAAGCCGAGCAAACCCAATGGGTCCTCAACTACGTACGAGCCATGCAGCAAGAGTTAGCCGAACTCGTGGACTCTGTCCCCTGGAAATGGTGGGCCAAATACCAAACTTTTGATAAGCAAAATGCGCGGGTAGAAGTTGTCGATCTTTTCCACTTTTTGGTCTCATTGGCCCAAGTCCTGGGTATGACACCAGATGATGTTTACCAAGCCTATTTGAAGAAAAATAACGTCAACCATCAGCGCCAAGAAACGGGCTATGAGGTAAAGGACGCGACCGACTCTCAGCACATCTAAAAACCCGCATAAGCCGAGCGAAAAGAAGACCGTAGCCCTACCAGCCGCGGTCTTTTTTCACGATTGACTTAAAGACTGCGCTCCTGTCGTGCATCCGACCCCAAATGAGGGACCACTGCATAATAGCTTATTAAAATGAAAAGCCATTGTTTTCTGATCTTCTATTACTGGGATTATCTAGAGACCGATTGCAGAATGCTTTGATTTTGAGGAAGTTGTAGGGCGGAGCGACGAGTGTACATCCGGTACTCGAGGAACGAGAACCAACCAAAAACTCAAAAGAAATGCATTCTGCCTCGGTCTTAATGAAGGGGACCCCGACTTTACCTTAGAGCACTACTGGGGGAGTAGGGGGTAGCTCAGAGGGGGTCGGGGTCCAAGGACTAGGGGTAGGTCTTTTTGGGGAAATAACAACAGCTAATACGTAGCAGTCACAATACTTATAGGAAAAAGTCATAGATAATGCAAGATTGTTTATCTATTTCTGTGAGTTAGATAACACATAAAAAGATTTAAGCATTAAAAAACGGATACACCGTTTAGGTGTACCCGTTTTTTTCTTTTTAAAAGAGCACCTTTATTTAAGCCTGCACCACTGGCTGTAAGGCCAATTTTTTAGCCACACGCCGTTTATCCAGGCGAGCGAGTCTCACCGTCCCTTGCTCAAAGGCGGATTCAACCTCCCCTTGAATGAGCGGAGTGGCATATTTGCAAAACTGGAAGCTAAGGCTAGAACCATCTTCATTAATCCAGGAAGGAGGGAAGGCTTTTACCGCAGCGCCGACTTCCGCAATAGGGACGAGCCCCATGTCGCAAGCATAATGGTCGGACTCCGCACGAGTTAAAGTCACCATGCGGGCAGTCTTGCCTTCAAGCGCGGCTCGTACGGCCGCTTGGCCTGCTTGAGCCGCTTCTTGAGAATCAGTCAAAGAGATACTCCGGCTGGCGGAACGCTGGGCAAAGCCCAGACGTATACAATCTACTTGCACCCCTAATTGTTCACGCAAATGGCGGTTAAGAAGATCTGACACACTGCCGCCTTCTGCAGGTTGGCCTGCAATGTAATTGCCATTGGTATCGACTAACCCTTCGCTAACAACGGCCATACACCAGCCTTGTTTTTCAAGTACGCGGCGGATGTCTTCTACAAATTTTTCAGGAGCAAAATGCACCTCCGGTAAATATACTAAATGGGGGGCATCCTCCGGTTGATTGCGTCTGCGAGCAAGAACAGTTGAAGCAGTGGCCCAACCTGCCGTACGGCCTGCTACCTCCACAAGGACAACCTGGTTTTGCCGCGCCAAGCTTTCGACATCGCACGTCACTTCACGCAGAAGGGAAGCATAATTTTTGGCCATACTACCATAACCCGGGCAATGATCAGTCGTCGGCAAGCTATTATCCGTGGTTACCGGAATGGCCATAGTGGCGAGGGAATAACTCATCGCTTCGGCTTGTTCGCTCAGTTTTGCAGCTAAATCAAGCGCTTCACTATCTCCTATCACCAGGATGTAGCGAATGTTGTGGGCTTGTATAACTTGCAATGCTTTTTCTAAATCCTGAGGACGATTAGCATGGTCTATGCTAATACCAAGGGCCATTCCTGGGGTGGTGCTCAGCGCGCGAATGGTCTGCTGAGATTCTGCTGCTAAGTCTATAATATCTTCATTCATCAGCCCTTGAAGCCCCCCTAAGGCGCCTAAAACATCTTCGACATGATCTTCATGATTGAGGGCCTCCGAAATAGCTCCGGCCAGGCAAGCATTAGCTACGGCCGTTGATTGGCCGCATTGTAAGATAAGTAAATTTCCGCAGAGATCTTGAAACATAGCGTTAAAAAGGGTTTTGAGGGAGGAACCCTAGGTTTGTTGCATCTGCTAAGGCAATCTTAAAGCGATTGCACTTGTTTATCTTATCGCTGTTTTTTAGGTGCGGCCAAAGCCAGTGCCAAGAGGTACATTACATTGAGGCCGGGCAGCAGGAGAAAAAGAGTAGACATAGGCTTCCAGTGCGTTTCCTTCATCCGCCGCACACATAGGAGCAAGAGCGTACTTATAGCCAAGAAACCAGCCACAATGCTACAAAAACAAGCCAAAGGAAACGTGGAATGATGATCACCCAATGACTGAAAGGCTAAATGCGCGAGCCCAGCAGCACAGAAGAGAACAAAGAGGACACCGAAGGTAAAGCCTATCCGGCCCAAGGGGAGTTGTGTATTCAAGAAGCGTTCCATAGGGGACCTTATTAAAGGCATAAGTTTTTTGATAATCGAGCCTAGAAGTGAAGCTATTGAACAAAATTTATTTCAATTTCTTAACACTTGGCTACGCTACAAAATCTTACGCTTCATGCATTAAAAAATGCCCTATTTTCAGCCCACAAGAACACTTGACTATGAACAGAAGATCATGATACATTTGATCACATGAAAGCCTTAACTTCCCGCCAAACAGAAATTCTCCAGTTTCTCCGCACCCATCACACAAGTGCCGGTTATTGGCCCAGTATTCGCGAAATCCAGCAACAATTTGGTTTTAAAAGCACAAATGCCGTCATGGGCCACTTAAGAGCGCTCGAAAATAAAGGGCATATGACACGCATCCCCGGGCATGCTCGCGCTTATCAATTAGCGAGCGAAGAAGGCTTCCCGCCGGGCGCCATCCCATTGGCAGACATCCCCCTGTACGGAAACATTGCCGCCGGATACCCTGATGGGGTTGAAACTGCAGGGGCCATCGGGCTCCTCCAAATCGACCGTGACACCCTCGGACGCAGCCGCAACCGCCCTGCTTTTGCCTTACGGGTAAGGGGTGACAGCATGATGGATGCAGGCATCCTCGATGGAGACACGGTTATCGTGGACCCTGTGCCGGCAAAACAAGGCGATATTGTCGCAGCTTTAATCGATGGGGAAACAACGCTTAAACGTTTAATTACCCAAGGCGGACGATTCCACCTTAAAGCAGAAAACAAAAGCTACCCCTCCCTCTTTCCGGTCACAGAACTTCTTATTCAAGGGGTAGCTCGGTCAATCGTGCGCCCCCTCTAAAACTACTGACAATTTCTCAATCTCGCCAAAAGGGGTACATTGGATTTCGACTTGTCTTTATCAATTAGATCCGTCTGTATGACTATATGATCCCACCTGCAAAATCGGAAGATATAGCCATGCCCATAGAGCAATCGACTACACTTACCGTTTCGAACAAAATGGGACTTCATGCACGCCCAGCCGCCATGATGGTACGGGCGGCCAATCGCTACCCACACACAGAGCTATGGGTAAGGCGAGGGAATGATCAAATTAACGGCAAAAGCATCATGGGTCTTATGATGCTAGCTGCAGCCCAGGGTACCCGCTTAGAAATTACAGCCATAGGCCCTGACGCCGCCGCTATTATCAAAGAGCTTACGACTTTGTTTGAACGTAAATTCGAGGAAGCTTAAAAAAGCCTCCGATGCAAGCGAGGTCCGCTTCCGTAATGCAGAATGAGTCTTACTATGCGACGCCCCTTCCACTCTTACACAAGGCCTACATTTAAGGCAAAAGGTAGCCATAAAGTCGGAAGCTTTACTGGACTCATCGTACTCGGGATTATCATTTTCCTCGGCGGCTTAACTATCCGTTATTACTGGCATGCCCATTATAACCAAGTCATTATGAAATTAATTCACGATAAACAAGACGTATAACATTAAGACCTTCTATTTCATTATGCTAAAATTCATCTTTGCCCTCGGCTTACTGTACGGCGCGCCCGGGCTCTGGGCGGAAAATCTCATCGCCCACTCGGCCCACACAACGGCTACGCTTCTTTCAGAAAAAACCAACATTGCACCGGGCACTCCCTTTTTAATCGGTCTTTATTTAAACACAGAGGCAGGCTGGCATACTTATGCCAACCCACCAGGCGAAGCAGGGCTACCCACGGAAATCGAATGGCAACTGCCTCCTGGATTTACTGCTGGCCCTATTTCATGGCCGACCCCGCATACCTTTGAAGACGGCGGCATTATCGCTTATGGCTACGAAGGGCCCATCCTATTGCCTGTATTAATAACGCCCTCAAATGACCTTAAGGCCTATGAAGCGGTAACGCTCCAAGCAACTGTGCACTGGCTAGAATGCAACACCTTATGCCTCCCGGGAGGCGGAACCGTTTCACTGACCCTCCCAACGATAGCCCCGGGAACCACTCCGGCAATCAACCCCGGAACGAGCGCCCTATTTCAATCGTTCCTTGCAAAAGATACTGCCGCCCCTGCCGGGCAAAAAGCCCCCTTCAGCCTCCTACTCATCTTTGGGTGGGCCTTTTTGGGTGGGCTTATATTAAACCTCATGCCCTGCGTTTTCCCTGTTTTGGGGCTCAAAGTCATGGGCTTCGTCTCCCACGCGCACGAATCCCGGGGGGCTGCCAGGGCACAAGGCCTAATCTTTACCCTTGGCATACTCGTCAGCTTTTGGGCTTTATCAGGATTACTCATCGCCTTGCG
>JANYEO010000235.1 GCA_025363025.1 Opitutia bacterium | reverse complement strand
TGACTTAGTTTTGGCAGCACAATTTGCAACAGCAGAAGCAGTCAACTTTATGGCTATGCATGGCCGTGGCTTAATTTGCTTAAGCCTTGATCAAAAACGGGCGAATCATCTTGGGTTAACTTTGATGCCGGCTAAAAACGAGCCACGTTTGCGCACGGCTTTTACTTATTCAATCGAAGCGGCGGAAGGGGTCTCGACCGGTATTTCTGCCCAGGACCGTGCCCGCACGATTCAAGCTGCGATTAATCCACTAAATGGATCCGAAGCTCTTGTATCCCCTGGGCATATTTTTCCTTTAATTGCGAAGGAAGGGGGGGCATTGGTGAGAGCCGGGCATACGGAGGCTTCCGTAGATCTTGCGCGCTTGGGAGGGCTTTTGCCTTCCGCTGTTATTTGTGAGATTATGAATCCGGATGGAACGATGGCCCGTATGCCCGACTTAATGAAATTTGCGGAAAACCACGGGTTGGATATTTTCACTATTAAAGATTTGATAGCGCATCGCTTGAAGCATGAGAGTTTAGTCGAGCACATTGCTGAAAGCGTACTGCCGACGGACTATGGTCTTTTTAAAATAAGGGCTTTTCGTAGTAAAATTGATCAAGCAGAGCATGTTGCGCTCATTTATGGAGACATTGGGCCTGAGGCGCTTGTGCGTGTTCATTCCGAATGTTTAACCGGGGATGTTTTTAGTTCTTTGCGCTGTGATTGCGGGGGGCAGTTGAAAAAAGCCATGGCTGCTATTGCAGAGGAAGGCAGCGGTGTGCTTATTTATTTAAGAAATCAAGAAGGGCGAGGCATCGGGCTTGCCAATAAAATTAATGCTTATGCGATGCAGGATGGTGGGCTAGATACAGTCGAGGCTAATATAGCATTGGGCTTTAAAGCAGATTTGCGCGATTATGGTATTGGGGCACAAATATTAAAGGCATTGGGGGTTGAGCGCTTGCGTTTGCTCACAAATAATCCCAAGAAAATTATAGGCCTTGAAGGGTATGGGTTAATGATATCAGAAGTTGTGCCATTGGTTACACCTAGTAATGTGCATAACCAATGTTATTTGCATACTAAACAAAACAAAATGGAACATAAGCTTTCTTTTTAATGAAATTTGCGATCGTATACAGTGATTATTATGGAGATGTTGGTGCAGGTCTCCTTGCGGGTGCTTGTGGTTTTTTGGCTTCTATGGGGTGTCCTGTAGCCCAAGAGGCTATTTTTAAAGCCCCAGGCGCATTTGAAATTCCTTTAATTGCAAAAAGGGTAGGGCATGATTTTGATTACGCTGGAGTCATTACCCTGGGTTGCGTTATTCAGGGGGAAACCCCCCATTTTGATTATATCTGCAAAGCCGTTGCCTCTGGGTTAATGGCAGTAACACTGGAAATAGGTAAGCCCATAGGTTTTGGTGTATTAACGGTTTTGGACGAGGCACAAGCCCATGCACGGAGCCTTCCAGGTGTAAATAATAAAGGATTTGAAGCTGCAAAGGCTTGTTATGAAAGCGCCTGCGTGGGCCAGAAGCTGCAAGGTTTTTAGCTGAAATTTGATAGAAAGGGTCTTTTTTGAGAAAAAAGTCTGTTCTCGGCTCTTTTGATTATCGCGGACATTCTATTTTCGATTGACTTGGCGAGTTAAAGGGTAATCGTTTGCTGCCTACGCTTTGCTTCCGTAGTTCAATGGATAGAGCATCGGCCTCCGAAGCCGGGGATCTGGGTTCGACTCCCAGCGGGAGCACCAGGACCGCTACAGAATGCATGCTTTTCAGCCCTTACTGCGTTCGCCTGGCTCACGTACCTGTGTGTACCCTCCGCGCGTCTCGCTCGTAATTATCTGAAAATCAAAGCATTCTGCATGCGGCCCAACTGTTTGTGTTGAGCGTAGTGCGGCTATTTTCGTTAGCTATTGTACCTTCCTGATAGCCACAAGGGATAGGTAGGGCGTTTAGCAGCCCAGATGAAAGGGGGC
The DNA here is from genome assembly GCA_025363025.1 of Opitutia bacterium. Classification (GTDB taxonomy): domain Bacteria; phylum Verrucomicrobiota; class Verrucomicrobiia; order Opitutales; family JANYEO01; genus JANYEO01. The sequence continues at coordinate 756 of JANYEO010000235.1, read as the reverse complement.
GGCGGCAGGCCCGTTTTGTATTGATAACGTGCCTCAAGGGTAGTGATGTAGCGGCGCTTAGCAATAAGGGAAATGAAACAATCGTTTGAAATAACCTTCCGGTACGTGAGGTACTCTAGGGAGGTGGGGTGAGGGTTGGAATCGAGCTCTAGTATGCTCAGGTGGCTGAGGCTTTCGGGCATATAGCTTATTTCTCGGTAATAGCTCAGGCATTTCTCAAAAACGCCTTCGAGGCTCATATTTAAAGGGGCATCGGGCGTATTGTTTTTAGAATCGTTTTTTGGGTGTATGCGGTATTGGACAAAGGGATGGGCAATGTAGTAGGTACGCCCGCCGCAAAGAGCAGCCCCGATGATAAGGGGGAGGTCCCCATAGGTTTTCAGCGGCTCTATAAGATAAGTGGGCAGGGGGAATACGACCTCTAGCACGCGTCGTCTATAGGCCATGGAGGAGGCTTTGGCACTGCCAGGCCAGCAAGCGGTGATGAAGATAGCTTGGTAGCCGCGGTCCCCTTCGGCCGGGTAAGGGTCTTCAGTAAAGTGGGCGTCACCAAAATGGCGGCTATTACACAGGGTGGTGGTGGTATCGGGATTGTTTTCAAAAACGGTGAGTACTTTTTCAAAATAACCGGGTTCTAACCGATCATCTGCCTCGAGGAAGCAGATGATATCTCCGTGGCTCGCGGCATAACCGGTGTTGAAGGCTGTGGCCTGGCCTTTGTTTTCTTGGAAAATGAGCTGGATGCGCGGGTTGCCT
>JANYEO010000210.1 GCA_025363025.1 Opitutia bacterium | reverse complement strand
ATCTCAGGGTCTTGGAAGTAATCAATATTGTCGTCAGTAGTTGTTGTCTGTTTGAGAATCTGTTTGGGGGTGGAATCAGCCTGCATCTGAGGTGTTGTTTCTGATTGAGGGTGCTGCTGGTTAGGGTTGTGTTTACCACGGATGGCAGAGTCATTGGTGGTGGTGGCACCGCCTCTGGTAATGGCATTGCAAAAAGCATGAAGGGCAGAATCAGGAGGCATAGAGGGTGTTTCAGGTGCATTATCAGCAGACCATTTGGGGTTTCTGGATAGGAAATCTGCAACAACGTTTGATGATCCCTTGATGTGTTTGCAGGTGTAACGAAAACGTGAGAGAAACTCAACGTATGCTGCTTTTCGTCTGTCTAACATGGTGATGTTTTCGAAATAGGTCAAGGGTTCATGGTCTGTATGTAGGACAAACTCTGGGCCTTCGATATAGCAGCGCCATTGTTTCAAGGCATAGATGATGGCACACATCTCACGGTCACTGGTGATGAACTTTCTTTCTGCACATGAGAACTGTTTGCTGAAGAATGCAATAGGTCTGTCATTCTGGAGGAGAACACCGCCCATGCCTTCATTGGATGCATCAACATGGATGTGAAAAGGGGCAGTCCCATCACCGGCAGAGGACATGCAGGGTAGTTTGAGACATGTGTCAGCAACCACAGCATGTTTGATAGCATTAAAGGCTGCTTTCTGATCTGGGCCGTAATCTGTAGCAGACATGGGGCCTTTTCTGTTTTGCAATCTGGTTAGTGGTGCAGACATAGTGGCATAGTGTGGGATAAACTTTGCAAAGTAGTTGGCAAGACCACAAAAAGATCGTATGTGTTCGAATTTGGTGAGGTCTGGCCACTGTAACAGGATCTTGGTCTTAGCAGGGTCCATCTTAACGCCAGCAGAACTGATGATATGGCCCAGAAATTGTAAGGAAGATTTGGCAAAGTCACACTTGGCCAGTTTGGCTTTGAAATTGTTTTGAGAGAGAGCTGTGAGAACTGTATCAACATGAAACGCATGATCCTGGACTGTTTTAGAGAAGATAATGATGTCATCAATGTATAAGGAGCAGAATTTGCCCAGGTAGTCCTTGAGGACCCTGTGCATGATGGACTGGAAAGCAGAGGGTGCGTTGGTAAGTCCTTCCCAGAGGACCAAGCATTCATAGTGACCAGAGGGAGTCCTGAAAGCTGTTTTAGGGACATCACTGGGTTTGAGTGCAACTTGGTGGTATCCTGCTATCAGGTCCAGGGAGGTGAAAATAGTGCTGCCTTCTAACATGTCAATGCAGTCCTGTATGTTAGGTAAAGGGAATCTGTTTTTGATAGTGATAGCATTCAGTTTTCTGTAGTCAACACAAAGACGAAGTGCACCTCCTTTCTTAGCTGCCAATAGTATAGGAGCACCAAAAGGTGACTTGCTTTCTTGAATCCAGCCTTGTTTGATGAATTCTTCAATCTGGGAGAGGGCCTCAGCCTGTTCCGCAGGACTGAGTCTGTACATTTTTCTGAATGGGGTGGAGTTCTCGGAGAGTGGTATCACTTCACCATCATACACATACTTGTCTTTAACACCAGGAGTAAGAGGTTCAAAGACATTCCAGTGTTTTCGTAGCACGGTCTGTATGAGAGGATCAATGGAAGATAATTTCTCAAAGTTGTCAAGGACACTTTTTGTAGGGTCTGTTGTAGTAGAGGTCTGGGGTTTAGGTGGAGTGATATGTTTCTTGAAGTCTACATGCCCTTTGGGTAAATTAGCAGATCCCATGACAAAAGGGGGCGGACCAGGTGGCACGGGTGGGGCCGGGGGCACTGGTTTATTGGGAACTTTTGGTAAAGGTGGGGGTGGTGGTAGCCAATCATCTGTTTGAGGGGCAGCGGTACTTGGGTCTTTGAATGGTCCTGCATTCATGTGTAGCTTGCCCTCGGTGTCTCGTCTAACCCAGGCTAGGCACAACCTGCCATGTTTCTTGATATGTTTGACGAGGGTTGACACTGTCATAGGTCTGTGGATGGTAGCTGCAGTGGGGCTAGCAGGGGTGAAGAAGGACGGGTCAAACTTATGGTCACCTTTTCTGTGTTTAATAATCATGTTTCCTTCACCAATCCATATTCTGTTTTTGAGTAGGAAATCCTGTCCTAGTATGATATCAATACCTGTTGTCAGTTGGGACATGAGCAAAATAGTTTGAGAATAAGCTGTATAGTTTCCAACTGAGATGTTCTGTTTGATGGTGCCTTCCACAGAGACTGTGTCCTTGTTTGCTGTTTCCAAATGAGCTACCGGTGAAGAGTTGTGGACATAGAAAGAGGACTCCAGTGCCTTATCATAATCCATGACTGTAAAGGATGCACCGGTATCAATCATAGCTGTCATAGCAATACCACCAACTTTGACACGACAGATGTACATGAAGTTGTCCAAGGTTTGGGGTTGACGGATGGGGAGCAGGGTTTGACTGGCGAGAGATCCAACAGGAAGTATTTTGTCAGGTTTGGCAAGTTTGAACTGGATGGAGTTGGGTTTTGCAAACATAGATGTCACTGGAGTGATGATAGAACTGCTCATGAGCTTTTTATGCAACAGATACTGTGTGGCGGACATACATACAGTCAAGTGCACGCCAGGTGTTTGACATGTTTGCTTGAGGAGGCTCTGTAACACTGTCCAAGCATTTCTAGAGTCCATATGAGAGATGTCCGCAGTAGGAGGTGGAGCAGGGAGAGGCAAACTGGAAAATTGTTTACATTTTTCTGACGAGAAGGGTTCTGTATAAGGTCTGTTTAAAAGGCTCTGAGCTGGCGTGTGGCGTCCTATCTGCCTGGCTTCTTTCCCTTGATCTGCCACGTCTGAAAATGAAACAGGAGAGATGTGAGCCAGCGCAGGTACTGATAGGAGGGCACTGCCTATGACCTAGTGTTTGGTAACATCATCCCAAGTCATTTTCTTGCAGATGGATTTTTCTGTTTCGCCTACTTTGATCTTGTTGTAGTGTGAGAGAAAAGTAGGGCAACCAAAGGTACCGTGGTCGTCTGTCTTGTGAAAAATGCACATCTGATGCAGTCCCTTACTGTCTCTGGCTCTGTTTACTGCGTTGCATACTGCAATGAGTGCACCTTTTTCTGTTTTAGGAAAAATCTTCTCCATGACTGCTACAACCCTGAAGTTAGCCTTAGGTTCAGGAGGCATGCTGTTTGGGAGGCGATAGCCCTGTGGGAAGATTTCTCTTGGGGGAATGGCCGTCATTGAAGAGTGCCACATTCCGTCTTGTGAAAAAGTTCCTCTCTCTGTGTGCTGACCAGTGTGATGACCCTGCACGTGTTGCCGTTTATTAGGCTGTGTCAGGGCAGTGATCTGTTTACGTTTTTCTCTGATAGGAGGGGTCTTTAGGACATTGATGTGTGCACGTCTGGTTTTTAAGTCCTCATCATTCTCACGTCTGGCTGTGTCTTTCAGGTTCTCTCGTCTGAGGAAGTCCCAATACTTGTTCAGGTTTGCAAAGGGAGCAGAGGATTTGAGATCAAAGTGACCATGTTTGCCAAAACGTGGTGGTAG
>JANYEO010000138.1 GCA_025363025.1 Opitutia bacterium | reverse complement strand
GCATAATCACCCTCTAGCGTTGCGAAAATCGTTTCTATGTCCTCTTGCGCTTCTTGTGCCCCCTCAAGGTGCCTCATGGGGTTTGCTTCCGCATGGTACTGGGTAATTGTTGGTTTTTTGGCCAAAGGTTCTTTGGGCTTATTTGGTAAATCATCTTCGCAAATTGATTGTGCGAATTTCCCCGGTCCATCCATCCAGCACTGCTTAGCGAAGGCATTTATGCCATTGAAGCTCACGGTTAATATTAATATCCCACTCAATAATAGATTTTTATTCATCGCAGGGTTATTATAAATACATACTTTTCAGGGCTGTGCCAGATAATTATTTTAACAATCATTTCCAGTGAGTACATTTTGCTTAAATAGCTGATCCTTAAAGCCTTTTTAAATAATAACTTATTCAAGATCAGCTGCTTAGGATTGGTCTTACTTGTCTTTTTTCGGCCTTATAAGGCTGCCTCGAAATGTTTTACTAAATGTTCAGTGAGGTGGCGATCAAGGGCGCTCAGCTCAGAATCATATGAGGGGATTGAACATTCATGGCCTAGTTTTTTGCCTGATACTAGTTGCATGAAGGTTTGTAGAATTTCATCCTGAACACAAATATGCTGAATGTTGGGAGATTTCGGTTCGTCCGTTTGATCAGTGTATTGAGGGAAAGTCGATTCTATTTTTTGCAAGTAGTTTTGTCCCAAAAGTGGGTTATTAAAGCAAAAGCCTTCTACCTCGTTGGTAATAGCTGCATAGTGAGCCAGGCCACCCCCTAGGGATATCCCAGTGCACGAAATTGTGTAATCCGGGTAGGTTTGTTTTATTAGGCGAACTAATTCACTGGCAAAATAATAAGTGCTTGATTCATAGCCAAGTGCTTGTTGCGCATTGGCTTTCCAGCTTGACAGACAATGGCTCACTTCGTCTAAAAGATCAATACTTGATCCTCTGAAAGCAACTACAATTTGTGATTCTTCGGAATTGATAAATGCACGTGCAAATACTCCTTCGTACTCAATATGATGTGTGGGTGTTGCCATCTCATCACTGTTTAATACATATTTTAACGTACGATATATAAATTGTAATTTTTTGCTAGATACCAGTTCTCGGACAGTAAGATCGAGAAAATTACGAGTGGCTTGGCCCTTGGCGTGGATCGTGTAATTTTGGAGTGCCTTCCCGTATTGCTGTGGCGTAAGTGGTTGATAGCCTAAATCTGAGATATCTGTAATAACGCTTTGGACATCATCATGCTCGTTTGCTTCTATGAGACGTGCATATGTTAAAGCATTTGTAATAGTATTCTGGCTGCACATAGAATCTTCGGCCAATGCAAACGCAGATAATAAAACAGTAGAAATTATTAGTAGACTTTTCGTGTACATAGTTTTTTTGGTCGAAGGGTTGATTTTTAGTATTTAAACCTTGTTTTTAGGTATATCAATATACTTAATTATGTCAAGTATAAATTTTTAATTAAAAACCAGCCGGTATTCCATCGACTTTGCTCATTTAAACAGCTTTTCTGAATATTTCTTATCGCTTAGGCGACATCGAGCTGTATCCCATTACTGACAAAATGCCCTTGATCACATTCAATGCAAACTCAACAATCGCTCTCGGAAATCCCTCAAATATAAAACGCCAACAGACGTCTTCTTGGAGCTAACCGTTTGTTCACCATGTGTTGAAATTTACCTTTGGATGGGCCATCAACCTTAATCTTCACTATTATTCTAAAAAAAGACCTTGCCCTTTTCCAATCGTTTTGGTGGAGGTGGCGGGATTTGAACCCGCGTCCCCCATTCAGTCCAATCCAGCGTCTACGTACGTATCCCTTGGTTAAATTTCGCTGTAAAATCACGCAAAGGCACGTAATCTCACAACTAGCTCACTTTAGTTTACGGCCGTACCCAGTGTGCCTAGTCCGGCTATACCTGCTAAATGACGGAAGCTCTCCCCAGCAGGCGTCAGGGAACTTCCGTCGCCACTTATTAAGCAGCGATTGCTAGTTTTGCACTTCCAGGGAAGGCAATAACGTTATTAGCATTTATGTTTTTGATGGATTTTAACGGAGCCAACCATCATCTCCGGTACGCAGCTAGAATTTTCCGTAATAGGGTCGAATCCGTAACACCCCCAAAATGAGCGGATACAGGGAGGTGATCTTTGGCTAAAAATGGCGTCTTTTCAGTCGAGGGCTCATATTGCCCGCTCCGTTCAAAGAACCCCATTTTGATCACAAAGCTGACCTCCCTGTACCCGCTCATTTCAAATAATGCATAAGCTTCAAGCAGAAAAGTCTTTGGCTAAAAACGGCGTCTTTTCAGTCGAGGACTCATATGCCCACTCCATTCAAAGAACCCCATTTTGATCACAAAGCTGACCTCTCTATATTCGCTTATTTGCATAGGTTACTTTTACATAATCCCAAAACGATTGAAAATTTTAGCGGGAAAATCTCCCGTGGCAAAGAACAGGTTGCAGTTGTAGGCCTAAATGTGCATCAACTGCAAGATCTATTGCGAGACCGCTGCATAATGCCT
>JANYEO010000181.1 GCA_025363025.1 Opitutia bacterium | reverse complement strand
CCTTTCCCCCACAACGTAGGAGCTCGTTCCCAGACTTTCCTTGGCACAAAATCTGACGCTTTTGACTTTTTACACTTTATTGCCTTACTCTAACCAAAACCAAAACAAATAAAGTAAACAACAAAAACAAACACTAACATTGTACATACAAAAACAACCACTTAAGGACTAGAAACGTATGATAATTACGGTGGCTAGCGCTGCCCCAATCTACATCAAACCCCCTTATAATTGGTTCCTTACTTGACCTCAAAACTTAACCTACCTCCAACTACCCCTGGGTCACCCCGGGGGCCCCAGCTGCCGCTGCCTGCGCTACGCATACTTTTTACGAGTATGTATGACAGAGCGGCAATGAGGACACTGCACAACAGTGGCCAAAAGCCTGGTGCGTAGAGTGTCCACCCGCCTGATTTCGCGATCATGCCATTGTTTCAACTTCGCCACAATGGCCTCTGGGTACAGGGCGCCAGTTACGTACGCCTCGATGCTGTCCCAATAGCAGTTGAACAATTCATACGCAGTCAAAGGCACCCCCAACTTCCTCCTCTCCATTTCTACTGCCAGAACGCGGGAAAATTGAAATTCCACCGCGCGGGCAGAAGCACGAATCAAGGGTTGCCGCACATACTGCCAGTCTGTTTTAGGCAAATCAGCCAGCCAAAGAACAGGGGGCCGTAAATCTATCTCTGCCCTCCACCTGGCTGGCAACGCTGCCGGCGAGCCATATAGCATAGACGAAGGACCCCGGTGAACCGCCGGGGCAAACGGAGGTTGATATTGCTCGGAAAATTCACTTTGCCGGATCATTCCCTCTACCTCCTGGTCGCTGCTGTCCTCAGAAGCAGTGCTTGCCTCCACGTCCACGGAGCTCCGCCCACTCCCGCTTGGTGACGCCATGCCAGCCACGGGCGCAGGTGTTTGCTCCGCCAGCATTCGTAAGGTCTCCACAGCTGGAGACGCCACAGCTCCGCCCTCCTCCAACGTCGACCGCGGGCGAAGAAAAGCTAGAGATGAACTGAATCAATTCACGATCTCAGGCCTTACAGAAACCTCAGAATTCATACCTCCACCTCCCCCGCAAAACGCTGGGGCAGGACGCCCCGGCGAGATGGGCTCAAAGGTCGCTTGAAAACGACCCATATCCGTCTGATAGACGGCCCCACCTCCAACGTAGCCCTCTCCTCCCGGTCTAGGCAGGGCCGAGAAGTCCCCTCCTGGACGAACCACCTTCACCAGGCGCTGCTGCTGCGAGTACGGCAGAATCCGCTGCTGAAGCTGCTGCAGCTCCGCTCCCGGAGAAGGCGCCCAATCAGAGCTGCCCCTGGCCGCTCCACTGTACTCCGCCAACACCGGCATTGGTCGCACTATGGCAGCAGGGGACGTCCCAAAGAATCCTTCTGTTGCTGATGCTGCGACTGCCGCTGCCGAAGACATGGATGACTCCCAGTGCTGTTGCGGAGTTAACACACTTTCTACTTGCGGAGTGTCTAGAAATGCATACGGCTGCAAAGCTGCTGAAGTCGCTGCAGCAACGAGATCATGGAACTGAGAAGGCTGCTCATGTTCTTCGGTAGCATGACGGAACCTCTTCTCTGATCGCTGCAAGGCCGCTTCATCCCAGCCAGTCAGTCCAGGTCCCGCAGGACCATACAGTTCCTGTACTGCAGAACGCAAAACACGGGTTGTCGTCCGCACGGACGCTGACGTGTCACGTTCAGAGCTGCTGGAGCCAGACATGTGGCCCGCTGCGGCATTGTCCTCGGCGGCTGCCATGTCTTCAGACTCCAGGGAGACAGCTTCCAACCTCACCTCAGAATTCAAACTCAAAGTTCAAGCTGTCGGCCTTCCCCACCACTTGAGTAGTGCCCAAGCACAGAAGACCAAGGCTTCTCCGACTGTCAGTCCAAGAACGAAACCTATCAAGCCATCCATCCTTAGACAAGGTCCCACGGGACACTCACCATCACACAAGAGTCCCGTCGCTCCGCAATGGTTGCATTGCCACACTGGCTTCATTGAATCCTTCCCTTCTATTGTTCAGGACTGTAGGCATATAAGGCTCACTTCGACGTCTGATAAAAATGTCACGCAGTGTGTCCAGACAGAAGACAAAAACGACAAG
>JANYEO010000163.1 GCA_025363025.1 Opitutia bacterium | reverse complement strand
TCCTCCTGTCGCATGCTAGCAGAACAACCTCTCATATATATTTCCAGGATTGAACTAAAGTTGCACTATAGCAAGACCCGATTCTGCAAGAATTTCCGCCACTAGCGGGTCATTCTTATAATTTGAATGATACTTAATGGCTGTTACCCCTGCCGCAATAAGGATCTTCGCACAGTGGATGCACGGGTAATGCGTTAAATACCCAATAGAACCCTCGAGGCTTACCCCCCTTCGCGCCGCGTCCGTCACCGCATTTTGCTCTGCATGCACGGTTCCTAGCTCATGATCATCCCGCACGCGCGAAGTATGGGGGGCCCCCGGCAAAAACCCGTTATACCCGGCCGCAATCATCCGGTTTTTCTGCGCCCCCCCCGTTACCAGCACACAGCCCACCCGCAACCGTGCACACGGGGACCGGGAGGAAACGAGAATCGCCGTCGCCATAAAATACTCATCCCAAGTAGGCCGCTCAGGCGCTTGCTCAATGGCATTACTTAGGGCATCAAATAATAAATGTGGCATAGCTAATGAATCACTACCTATCAAAAGCAAGCCCTTCCCAGAAGCAAGGCATTATGCAGCGGTCTCCTAAAAACTCACAACCGCCCCTATCTCTGCCATCCAGCGAATCGTATCCGTTTTTACCGCTGGGCCGGTAAGCACGGGCTTCGTCGCAATTTTATTGCCTCCATAGCATTGGCGCTCAACCAACATCAAACGCCCCCCTGCAGTCAAGCTCAGCCAATGAGTCGCTTGATAGGCTACCCCCGCAAAGCACTGCCCAGCCGCATAAATACGGGTGTAAGATTTATGAGCGGTTATAGGAGATGTAACTAACGAGTATGGAATTAAAGCTATCTCTTCTTTATGCCCATATAAAGTATCATCCACGCGCACAATATCGGCGCCCACCCCCACCCCAACCATCCAGGAAATAGCGCGCATACCCCCCTCTAAACGCCCCACGTAGCGGAGGTTAACAAAGGGCGCATACTCCCTCAGCTTCACGATCCGCTTTGCAAAAACATTCGCAATCGTTTGGTTACCCGAACTCCCCAAAACTTCTGCCGCGTCAGGATAAAAAACGCTGCTATTCGCATCCGTACTCATCCCATTAAACTCAAGCTCCACACTCATCATCTGGGCTGCAGACTTACAAAAAACCCGCCCCAAGCGCGCACTGCCAAAGGCCCCTTCAAAATCCCCATTCTTCACATACCCGCCCGAAGCGCCTAAATAGGTCTTAGGACAGTTACAAACAGGGGCCACGTCATCTGCTGTCACAGACAAACCCACCCAGGCACTCACCAGGGCTACTACTACACACATTAAATTTTTTTTCATATTACAATTGGGGTATTTAAAAAGATTAAAACTATAAAGCATCTGCCAGCTTCAAAACACTAATGTTACATACAGAATGCTTTGATTTTGAGATGGTTACGAGCGAGACGCACGCAAGCCTACTAGAGGTAGGTGCGTACGTCAAACGCAGTAAACACTCAAAAGCATGCATTCTGTGGCAACATTATAGGCCGTTGAGAATAATATCCGCTTCCCGCTCTATACTTGCCCGCACGTCTTCAGGGGCAAAAACAGCCAAAGCGGGCAGCTGAACATGGCTAAATGGCTTCACACTGCCATTCGGTAGAGTAATCGTGCCACTATACGTCCCATCTGTATTTTTCGTCCATTCGAACCGTGGACCACTGGGCACTGCTGTGGGAGTCGGCCGAGGCGTAGGCAATGCACTAGGCGGTGCGAAACCAGCGGGGGGCGGCTTAATCGTTGGCGTAGGTGTCGGGATAGGTGTCGGCGTTGAGGGAAGGCTCGTCACTCCTGGAAAGATCACATTCTTCACGGGATTAACCCCCGTAGGCTCTACCAGAATGGCCGAAGCCCCATCAAAATAAGGCCGCACAAAGCCATCCTGGAGGAAGATATTAGCCGTTTCCCCGTTTAACTGACAAACAAAAGGGCTAGGCACCGTTAATACGTCCAAATGCTTAACCAATTTCCCCTTATAATAAACCACACTGCCGTCCCCAATCAAGGCCGTCACGGTATAGGTATTGAGATCCAAAAAGGGATTCGGGATGTCCGTCCCAGTCATATCCCCTAACGTCACCACCAAGGGAGAAGGGGCAGTGGTGCTTGGGTCATGCAAGGTCCCATCTTGGTCGAGGGCATCGTCATAAGCAAAAGTATAAATCAAATCAAAAGGGGGCACCCCAGTCGGCACCGTATGCAGCGCCTTAGAGTATAAGTCATACCAAGGCTGCGTTACCCCTGCTACAAGGAGCGCATTATCCGTATAATAACTAGCTTTATTCGCTATAAAATAAGCCTTATTAAGCAACGTTCCATCAGGTGCCGGGAGCAAACCTGCATCAAAAGCCGAGGTTAATTGACGCACAATAATGGCCGGCGGCGTATTATTAGCTGCATTAAAGCTTTCCCCTGCCCCCGCAAAGAAGGGAAAAGAGTCCGTTGGCATTTGTAAGTCAAAGGAATAACTGCCCCCTCCTCCATTATCAAAATGAAAGAAGTAGTTTCCATTAACATCAGGCCCGGTCATTTGCCCGGTCAAAATATAGCCACTGCCTCCTGACATCGCAAAGACACCCGTCAGCTCCGTACAATCAATTTGCACCGTATGCGTTAAATAATAGGTGTTAACGGCATCGATATAATCGAACCCGTAAGTCCCCATATTTTTCAAATACGAGTTATCAAAATAAGGCGCATTATTATTGCCTGGTAAAATAGCCTTTCCTGGGGAAATCAAACGCAACAGAGCGGAAGTCCCTGATGGGTCGATATAATTCACAAAAAGCCGCTTCCAATTAGGCTCAGTCGCAGGGGTTATATTGGCTACATCCGCAAATACAGTATCCACATTATTCAGAACATCCGCGCGCGTATGCGTAAAGCCTGACTGAAGAAAAGACGTAGACCCCGATTGATCTAACTGCAAAGGCAAAGTAAAAAAGTCGACCGCCGTTGGATTAGAATAGGTACCAGAACCCGCATCAAACGTCGATTCTATCTTATCATAAAGCGTATAATAATTGGAATCCGTGGTATCAAAAGGGCTTGGGTCTGGGATCGTATAAGCTCCGGTAGTATCTAAGGCTACATGCAAATCCATCGGGTACTTGATGGAGAAATAAATCCGAACTGAGGCCAAATAAGGCAAATAAAGCGTCCGCTTGCCTCCGATTAAAGGTAGTTCTGAAAGCTTGTAATTATAAAGCTTGGCATTCGTACTCGCATTTACCTCCACCCCAGTTGCGATGCCAGTTACAGGGTTAACTTGAACAAAAACAGCCTTCTTAGTCGACGGGTTTTCACCTTTAATAACGATATAAACGTCATCATCGCCTGCAATCATACTATTATTGACGAGTTCAATCGGGAATGTGTTAGCAGGCGCCGCAGCATAAGTAGCCACGGCCTGTACAATGGAAAAAACCAAAAACAACCAACGGGGTATGTGGGAGTATAGCATAGGGGTATACCTACTCTCATAACCGAAAAAACACCCAACAACCACACAAAAATCAGCATTAGACAGCGGTCTCCAAAAATATGGACTTCTAACAACAACCTCAGTATGATGATTACTCACCCACCTGCTCCCCATGCACCGCCGCGTTCACTCTGAAAAAAAAGACGCACGCCCTGGCCTCCCCTCGGTCACCCTTTCTGCACGCCGTCAATTGCAATGGCTAAATGGCCTCATGGGGAATTTTCGGTGGCTGCGCCGCGTTTTAGCACAGGAAGTAAAATCAAAAGACCGGTTATTAGAACTAGAAGCCAGTGAAGGAGAGTTAGGCTTTGCCCTTTTAAAAGATTTTGCTCCCCCTCCACCCAAAGGGTTTCACCCTTTAACCCCTATCCCGTTTCCTCCCACCCTCTGCGAGTCTGGCGGCGTCTTAACCTGGGAAGGGACGCCCTTTTTTGAAAGCCCTCCACTCTCCCCTATCATAGATTATACAGGACAAAGCAATACCCCTCGCCCCCCTAATTGGCCCCCTACCTGGCATTGGCGGCGCATGGATATTTTAGATCTTGAGGAGTTTGCGAACTATAGCGTCATCTTAAGTAATTTCAGTTTATACGCCTTAAATAACGATCAGCTGGGAACCCTGGGCAAAAAACTCCATACGGGCCCCCGCCTCCTCCTCTTTAACGAGCCTCATCGCAGCCACAAGCTTCATACTTTAATGGGCTACGCACACGCGGTAAACCTCTACCCTAAAATTATTCACCAGGCAAAAGTTAGCCTCGAAAGCGGCTTTGTTGGCGATGAACTGCCTAAACTTTTAGGCCTAAAAACCACGGATTGGGCCCTCCACTGCGATACAACCCCCCTAGGCAGCTACCGCTTGATCGCCAAACGTCGAAATTTAACTAAAATTCATTAATCAAAAAAGAAGTTTGCCCAAAAGGAAAAATTAAGCCTTTCTATATAACTTAGTGTCCTATTCTGGGTTCAAACTTATTTATAAGCTTCGGACTCGGCCTCCATCAACACTCTAAACAATTATCTCTTATGGTTTTAAAAAAGCTGCGGTTACTCTTCATTCTCTTAGGTATTTTCCTTTTCGTTGCTCTTTTTGGGGAAATGGTCAGCCCGCAAATCAAATCGTTTTTCTACGCAATCAGTTTAAGTTTAAAACAGATTCTGCTCTTTGTTATTCCATTTGTTATATTCAGTCTTGTTTTTTATGCCCTCACCTCCCTCAAAGGCGGTGTGTTTAGCTTTATAACGAAACTCGTCAGCTGCGTCTACCTATCCAACTTGACGGCTATTATGCTGGCTTACGCGCTCAGTAGCAACGTTTTAACCCACATCCAAAAACCCTTCGAACGCGCCCCAGAGGGCAGCTTCGACGCCCTAGTGCCGATGTGGAGCTTCAAGCTTCCCGAGCTTATACCGAATGAAATAGCCCTCCTTGTTGGCTTTGCCTGCGGTATCATCTTCTCATTATACCCGATGAAGCAGGCTATTCGTACAGCCGCTCTTTGTAATGCTGGGGCCAACTTCTTCCTCAAGCGCATGTTTATTCCAGTACTGCCGCTTTTCATTTTAGGGCTCGTTTTGAAGCTGCAAAACGATCAAATGCTCACACAGGCCATATCCATCTGTGGCCCTGTCTTTCTCTTAATTGTAGGGACACAAGTAACTTACATGCTCTTCTTGTACTTCACTGCCGCTGGCTTTTCAACCTCGCGTCTGGGTGAATACTTAAAAAACATGTTCCCGGCCGCTGTTACAGCTTTTAGCTCCATGTCCAGCATTGCGGCGATGCCCCTGACCCTTATCGGAACAGAGCAAAACCTAAAAAGCTCAAGCCTGGCGCGCCTCATTATACCGGCTACCGTCAACATCCACACCCTAGGCAGCGCAATTGGGATCACTACTTTGGCCGTGGCTACTAGCCTCGCTTTTAACGGAGTGGTGCCCGATTTTGAAACTTTTATCCACTACGCCCTCTTTTACGCATTTGCCAAATTTTCGGTAGCAGCAGTACCCGGTGGGGCCGTAGCGGTAGCGATGCCATTAATGGAAAAATACCTTGGTTTTTCACCTGAAATGACGGGGTTAATTACCGTATTTTACATGCTCTTTGACCCCTTTGGCACAGCGACTAATGTTGCGGGCAATGGGGCCTTTGCCCTCCTTTTCAAAAAAGTGGCCCGTCTAAAAGTTCCAGCCGGTGAACAAAAAGAGGTAGAAAAAGATGCTGAACTGTTAACTTCGCGCGCTTAAACGCAGCATCCAGTTAAGACTAGGTTCTTATTATTCCCTGAAAACTGTACCAGCATGCTAGCATGGTGGTACAGTTTTTCCATTTAAAGTGTGCTACTGTATTAACACAGTAGCACACTTTCATCCCTTAATTGCCCCATAAAACAAGGGTTTTTATTTACTTGATATTGAGTCTCATTGTCATCAAATTGGGCGGCCTATGCGCAAAACAGCCCTCACCTGTTCCCTTTTAGACAATCGAACCCTCCTTCAATGTGCTCATGAAGGAATGCTTGATAGCGATACTTCAACCGCAAATACATGCGCGCTCAACGACTTTGATTTAAAAATCACACCCATACCAAGCAGTCTAATCAATCGCTTTATAACCCCTGCTGCCGCTTTTGGACTAGGCCTTTTAAGAGCCCTCCCGGAAACGGTGTTGACCCTTATACCCACTGCCATAGCAGCAGGAGTACCCTTCTGTTTAAACAAACTCATAAGCACCCAGAACCAAGCAACTGAAAACTCTTGGCCCCCGCTTTTCATGAGCTTGCCGGCCCTCATTACTGCCTTTGCCGTTTACCCATTAGCGCACGACACAATTGAAATTTTGGCTCAAGTAGGCTCTTGCGAAGACCCTGACTTCTGCGGAGGGGCCTTCGAGAGCATGATTGAACACTATACCCATAGCCTAGATAATGCGGCTATGGCCCTAAGCAATGCGGTACAACCTGCATATGGCACTTTACTACCGATTGCAGACCCTCTTAAAATCTATGACAACACACGATCTACTGCCAGTGTGCTCTTCAATGCTTTTGTTGGGTCCCTCATTGGGAAAACGGTCGGGCAAAAAGATATTAAGTTTAGTACGCCGCACATGGAATTTTTAGACACTGAACGCACTCAAGAAAAAGAGATTAACTAATAGTCTTTTTGTGTTGACCTATTAAAGAACCCCTTTCTACTTATGACCTTCTTTAAGTGGGGACGTAGCTCAATTGGTAGAGCGCCACAATGGCATTGTGGAGGTCGTCGGTTCGATCCCGATCGTCTCCACCACTTAAAAAAGCGAATCTCTAAACGGATTCGCTTTTTTAATTATAAGACCACTGCATAATAACTTATTAAAACAAAAAGCCATTTTTCGAGTTTTCTATTACTGGGATTATTTAGAGGCCGATTGCAGAATGCTTTGATTTTGAGGAATTTGTAGGACGGAGTGACGAGTGTACATACAGTACTCGAGGAATGACAACCGACCAAAAACTCATAAAGCATGCATTATGTAGCGGTCTCATTATTTCAGCCCATACGAAATGCCCTTGCCAAGCAAATGGCCGGCTTTGTAATGAAACCAGGTATGAACGCCTGCAACTGTAGCGCCTTTCAAGGTTTCAAAAACTACGCGGTTGGTAGGGCTATCTAAAAACTTAAAATAAGCAGACTTATTTGATTCGTCCTCCCCTGAAAACCATTTCCCGAAACGTTCTACAGGATTAACCGTTGGCATCATAGCATACAATGCACTGCTTGCGCCCTCTGTCCCTCCATAAACAGCTGAGCCCGCTGTATGTCCATAGCAGAGCGCTTTGGCCACAAATTGAACAGGCCACTCTTTCTGCATACCTAACTCAAGCGTTACGCCTGCAAGCAGCGGCAATAAAGCTAGTTCAGCTAAAGCATAAGCTGCACCTTGCTTCACGACTTCTAAAGGTACAGAAAAATCAAACCCTTCCTCCGCCGTACCTGTAAGTAAGGAGCGCCTCTCAAGCGGTTCGAGAATACAAGCTAAATAAAATGGAGGCCGCAAAAGGTGCATGGGCCCATTTTAAAAAGACTAAGCCGTTAAAGAAAAGCTTAAACGATAAGTCCCTCCGCCGGAATGAGGAGGTGGGCCGGCATTTCCTAAACGGGCAAAAGCCTCCAGTACTGACCTATCTGCCAATGGGTTGCCTGAGCTCTTAACAATGCGTACACCACTTAAAGCGCCATTCGAAGCAACATAAAACTCAACAACCGTGACGAGCCCTTCGGTGATCTCTGTATGAGGCTTAAGCCAAACGGCATCGATTTTATTCCGCAAGGCTGTATTAAAAGCAGCCAAAGCCGAAGCATCCACCAAGGGGCCTGCAGACAAGGGCTTTTTCCCCGAACCCCCCTCTACCCCATTCTTAGAACCCGCAGGCTTTAAGGCCTGAGCCAATTCTTTTTTCACGGCCTGCGTATCCACTTTGGTCGTGCTTTTGGTCGACTTTTTGGCGGCGGGCTTAGGTTCTTTGACCGGGCCTTGCTCTTTGACAAAATCTGCATAAGATACTTTTTTGGGCGTATCCGGCTTAGGCTTCGCTTTTTCAGGTGTAGAAAGCGGTACCACTGGGGCCGGCTTGGGGGCTGGAGCCACCACTGGCTCAGGAGGCAGATCTTCTTCTACGGCTTCCGGAATATCAGGCAAAGCGGGTAGCGCTGCATGCTCTATAGCAGGCAAAGCCAACTCGTAATCAGCTTTGGGCGGAGGTTCCCCT
>JANYEO010000155.1 GCA_025363025.1 Opitutia bacterium | reverse complement strand
TCTTTCCGGTTACATTTATCGAAAATGACAAAGCGGCCGGTTGTTTTCCCTTTTGCGGGAGAGCCCTCCATGGTGGAGCCAATCGAAAGAGCTAAGCGGGCCCATTGGGAGAGGTAACGGGCGGCATCAAAGCTAGCTAGACGGGTAGAGTGGCGGTCCGTCGTTGTGCGTTCTGCATCGCGGATGACGAGGAAGCCGTGTTCTTGATCTAAATAGGTAACAAAGAAGAAGTGGAACAGACGACGTAGGATGTCGAAGTAGACTGGTTTTTGATCTTCAGTAATCCACCCATCGCGCAGGCCCTGTAAGATGATAGTGATACAGTGCATTTGCCCATAGGCCCCAATGCCGCGGCCATAGCACCAACCAAGCCCGTCGGACCGGACGAGGTCTGGCATGAGCTTGATGTATTTTTCCCCAAAGGTACGCAGGCTGGGGAGTTTTCGATCCCTCAGTTGCATATTGGAATGCAGCTGTAGCGCTTGACGGATAAAAATGAAGCTGAGCGTGCCGTAAATATCGAATGCACCGCCTAAACCGGTTGGCTTGTCATCACAAAAGCCGCTTGAGCTTTCTTTCTTAATCCCTTCGATGAAGCGGTCAACGAGGGTCCCGGCGTCATCTTTCTTCGACATGCCCATGCTGAAGCGGGCGACGGCTTTGGCGATATCGAAGGCTTGCTCGTGCCGATAGGCTTCTGGCCGGTCTCCTTTTGGGGCGAGGCGAGCGTCTAGGCGGGTACGGGTTTCTTCACTTAAATGTTCCCAGACGGGGTTACGTTCTTTTGAAGGTCCAAAAGACAGGAGGGCCAAGGCGGCGTAGGCCATGCCATTATCGCTTTCGCTTTCTGTTGCGGCTTGAGCGGAGAGGGTGCGGGCGCAAAGCTCTATCAAATTGCAGCCACCAAGGGTGGTTTCTTGAGTAGCGCGGTAAAACTCACCCAGGGCTAGAGCGGCGTGTCCGGGTTCATCTGGAAGGGCTAAGTCGCCTTCTAGAGGCAGAATAGAACCATCTGCTTGGATGGAGTCTAAGTTGTGCCCTAAAATTGCCCGGGCCATATCTAAACACTGATTTGCAAAGTTTCGCATGAAGGAGACGTCGTCTTTAATATTTATTTATAGGAGGCCGGCTTTTCGTAAAGGGGCCTTAAGGACTAATTGCTTTAAAATTAAGGAGTTAATTTTGAGGGTTAAAAACCGTATGGAGTGTGTATTTCAAACGACGTACGTTTTTTTTTAATGCAAATTCTAAAGAAACTTCCTGAGTTTTGAGAAAATCAGAAGAGCTCATAGGAGTGGCTATCTCTGGGCTAACTGTCAATCGAGACTTTACTTTTTGGATGCTTTTTTAGCAAAAGTAATAAGGATATGCATTTTAGCCATTTAAAAGTCTTAAGAATTCCACGTTATTTTTCGTTTTACTTAAGCGGGTGATGAGGGCTTCGGCTGAGTCTTCGATCTTTTGATTGGATAGGGCCCGGCGGAAGAAGTGAGATTTTTCGAGGGTATCCGGATCTAATATAAGCTCTTCTCTGCGTGTGCCGGAGCCCCCTAGGTTAATAGCGGGCCATAAGCGAAGCTCTGCCGCTTTACGGTCTAAAACAAGCTCCATATTGCCAGTGCCTTTGAATTCTTGAAAAATAAGGTCGTCCATGCGGCTGCCAGTTTCTACCAAAGCCGTTGCGATAATGGTGAGGCTGCCTCCTTCTTCGATATTACGGGCGGCGGAGAAGAATTGCCGGGGTTTTTCGAGGGCTCGAATATCTAGCCCGCCTGTCATGGTGCGCCCATTATTGCCAGCGGCTGAATTATGGGCCCGGGTAAGGCGCGTGAGTGAATCTAATAGAAGGACGACGTGTTTACCGGTTTCCGCAAGGCGTTTAGCGCGCTCTATGGCCAAGTCTGCCAGGTGAATGTGGTTTTCTAGAACTTCATCATTTGAAGAGGCAAGTACCTCTGCATTAATAATGCTGCGGCGGAAATCTGTCACTTCTTCTGGCCGTTCGTCGACCAGGACGATCATCAAGTGACATTCTGGATGATTGGCCAGGATGCCATGAGCGATGTCTTTTAAAAGGGTTGTTTTACCTGTGCGAGGGGGAGCTACAATTAAACCACGCTGCCCTTTGCCGATAGGGCAAAATAGGTCGACCACGCGCGTCGTCATGGGGCCTTCAGGGGTTTCTAGCTTTAGCTGACTTGTGGGGGCAATGGTTGTAAGCTGGGAAAAATCTGGAAACCGGCGACGTTCCTCAATGGAAAACCCATCTACGCTATCGATAAAGCGTACACGTGGGTTGGGGTAACGGCTTTCTTGTTGGGCTTGAGCGATAATGGAGGAGCCGCGCAGGAGCTTAAAACGTTTTACCAACTCTGCCGGAATGAAGGGATCTGTCGGACGACGTTTAAAGTCGCGCTTGAGGGATAGCAAAGTGCCACATTTATTTTCTATTATTTCGAGGACTCCCTCAACGCAAATAGAGTCGGGGACTGCAGGAACTGAGGGCTGAGACATTAATGAAATAAACGAAAAAAGTTGAGTTTGCGAAAGCAAGGATCAATGAGACTTAAATACTAAAAGAGCACTTGAGTAAGCTACTTTTGGTGTATTTTAGGCTTTCATTCCCGGCGATATATGACCTGAATGAGTTTTTTAGCCTGGACCATTTTTAAATAGCCACTGGACTTAGTATTTCGTTATCTGTGTGCAGGATTAAAGCAGTTGTCAATAATCTTCTTTTACTTCAAAATATAAACTTATCTATGACATGCGGGTTGCGTATAGCTTTAACTGGGGGCATGGCGTGTGGAAAGAGCCAGGCGCTTGCTTTTTTTGCTCAAAAGGGGTTTCGTACTTTCAGTGCAGATGCGTGTGTGCATACATTGTTAAATGAAGATGAAAGCGTGAGAGAGGCCTTGATGGAGCGCTTTGGGGGGGCTGTTTTTTCTGCTGAGGGTACGGTAAATAGGCATTTTTTGGCTGAGCAAGTATTTGGGGATAGTGCAGCCTTACAGTGGCTAGAGAATTGCCTTCATCCCCGGGTTAAGGCAGCCTGGGAACATGAGATTGCGTTATCACCTCTAGCGGACTGGGTCGTTGAGATTCCACTTTTATTTGAAAAAAACCTTGAAAAACCGTTTGATTTCACCGTTTGTGTAGCTTGCTTACCGATTACGCAAACTCAACGGTTGACGAATAAAGGGTTGACCCGGTTGGAGATGGAGGCTCGCTTGAGACTGCATCTGCCGCTAGAAGAGAAAATGCGTTTGGCTACGTGTGTCTTTTGGAATGAAGGGACGATTGATTGGCTGAGTCGGCAAGTAGACAGCTGGAGTGATCAGCTCCACCACTTGTAAGCATTTTTTTGTTTTTTAAACTCGCACTTCTGAGTTTTTGAGTACCCAAATTTTTTAGTTTCTTATGAACATGTCGGACGATTTACCCGTTGCTCAACCTACTTTTAAAGGCTTTGAGCCTGTTAGCGCTGAGGCCCCTGCTCCCAAAAAAAGAGGACGGCCTCGTCTTAAGCCTTTAGAGACTCCACAGTCTGCAGCTGTGGGTCAGGCAGAGTTCTCGCCTGCTTCAGTACAACCGGCAAGGGTTCCTTTGAAAAGAGGGCGTAAGCCTGCTGTGAAGTCGGTAGAACCTGTTTTGCCTGTAGCGGCTGAAAGTAAAGCTGAAGTTATTCGCACAGAAGCGAGGCCTGAACGGGAAGCATCTGCTGCCCGTGGAAGTGTTCGTTTTGAATATGCTCCACCTCCTCCGCCTGCAGATGATTGGCAACCGGGGACGGCAAGAAAAGAGACAGCGGCTCCCATTTATACGGGGTTACCCAGTGAGGCAAATCGGCCTACAGCGCCTGTTTACGAGAAGACAGAAAGCTTTCGTGTGCCTGCACTGGATGCCGGACCGGAAACACCTCCAGATAGGGGTGCCGATAATGAAGCGGTGCGCCCCAGTAATGAAGGGCCCCGGCCTGAGGGAGGCCGTTACCGGCATGAGCGTAATTATGAAGGCCGTGGCCGGCCGCCGCAGGGGGGTGGAGTTGATCGTGGTGGGCCGCATGGAGGAGGACGTGGGCAGGGTTACCAAGGGCCTGGCCGCGAACGCAGTGGGGCTGCTCCTTATACCGGCCCTGTGCGTGAACGGGGAGAGGGTGCTAGCCAATACCCTGCGCCAAACGGGAGGGGGAGGCCTCCTTATCAACCTACGAATAGGCCGGTGCATACAGCGAGCCCTCATGGAGCGCCTGCGCATAAAGTGGCTAAAGATTATCAGCGCCCAGCATTTGGAGGATCCTCTTTAGCCCAGCGTAGTAAGAAGCGGCCGGGAGCCTTTTGGTCTGGGGATGCGCAGGGTAGTTTTGCTGATGAACCGTTTGTAGGTAGTCTCCCACAATGGGACGTTTTGCAAAGTGAAGGAGCGCGGGCCGAGATTTTGGCAACCTTTGAGGTAGCTTTAACGCCTTTAGACTTTAATGCGCTTTATGCGATGGAGTTGCAAGCGTTAGTAGAGGCTATAAGGTTTATGGGCATTGAGCCAGAGCGTATACCGACGCGGCGTGGGTTGTTGAAGTCTGCTTTTAAAAAGGCAACAGATGAAAAACGGCTTTTAAAAATTACCGGTCTTTTAGAAGTGCTAGAGGCGGGCTATGGGCTCTTGGTGTATGAGCGTGATAGTTATGCTCAGCGGGAGTGCAGCGCTTTTGTCTCTAAGCAGATAATTGATCAATATGGACTGGGGACGGGGCATATGTTGACCAGCTTGGCCCAAGGGCCACGAGATAATGAGAGCTGCCCCGTAGTGCTTGATTTGATATCTGTTATGTCGGAAGCCCCAGAGCAAGTTGCGGGCAAGACGCCTTTTAACGAGCTGATTCCGTATTATCCGTTGGAGCGTATTCTCCTTGAAAATGAGGGGGCCTCTTGGGATAATAATTCTATGCGGGTTGTGGATATTTTAACCCCGATTGGCCTGGGGCAACGGGGGTTAATTGTTGCGCCTCCACGTGTAGGGAAAACGGTGCTTCTGCAAAATATGGCCCATGCGATTGCGACTAATAGGCCTGAGGTGCATTTAATCGTCCTGCTGATTGATGAACGCCCGGAAGAAGTAACCGATTTTAGACGCCATGTTAAAGGGGAAGTGATTGCTTCAACCTTTGATCAATCTCCAGAGTGCCATGTACATGCGGCCGAAATGGTGATTGCTAAAGCGAGGCGGATGATAGAAGCCGGCCAGCATGTTATCATTTTACTAGACTCAATCACGCGTTTAGCTCGTGCGTATAATACGCTGATGCCGAATGGGGGTAAAATATTATCTGGCGGGGTGGATACGAATGCGCTCGAGCGGCCTAAACGCTTCTTTGGCTCTGCCCGTAATATTGAAGGGGGAGGTAGCTTAACTATTCTGGGAACTGCCCTTATTGATACAGGCAGCAAGATGGATGAAGTGATTTTTGAAGAATTTAAAGGGACGGGTAATATGGAGCTACACCTGGACCGGGCTTTGGCAGAGAAGCGGGTCTTCCCTGCGCTGAATTTTGAAAAGAGTGGTACGCGTAAAGAAGAACTCCTTTATCATCCTGAAGAGTTAAATAAAATATATGCTTTGCGCAGGGCCATGAAAGGCGTGCCACCGGTTGATGCGATGGAAATGCTGATACAGCGGGTGAAAAAAACGAAGTCTAACCCAGAGTTTTTAATAACGATCTCTCGCTGATAATAATGAGACCGTTTTCAGAATAAGCGCTTAACTTTATCATTGTTTGTTATTGTGTCTGGCTCCCCACTGGATGCGTTTGAGGCTTTGACAGCTGCTGCTGCTATGGCAGTGGCTGAGCCTTTTCAGGGTTTTGCGGAGGGGAGTGCCTTTCTTGCTGTTCCGGCTTCTGCGGCTGAAGCAGAGGTATTGGTTGAGAAACTTATCTTTCGCTTATTAGAGGCCGCTGTGCTCAAGCGGGCTTCTGACTTACATATTGAGCCAACAGAGGTGGCTTTGTGTGTGCGTTACCGAGTGGATGGGGTGTTGCAAAAAGGCTCTGTTTTACCTGCTACTTGGCAAGGGCCCTTTATTACGCGACTCAAGCTTATGGGAGGGATGGACCTAGGGGAGCGGCGGTTGCCACAGGATGGTCGCTTTTCTACCCAATGTGCGGGGAGGGGTGTGGATATACGGCTTGCGACTTTGCCCACGGCTTATGGAGAGACGATGACGCTTCGTTTCTTAGAGCAAAAGCGTGCGTGTTTAGAGCTGAAAGAGCTGGGGTTTTCCCCCGAAGATTTATTGACTTTTACCCGGTTACTCGAGAAGCCAGATGGACTGGTGGTAGTTGCAGGGCCTACGGGGGCCGGGAAATCAACGACCCTTTATGCAGCACTTAAATATTTAAGCCGTTCGGACCGCAAAATTATTACAGTGGAAGACCCGGTTGAGGCTGTGTTGCCGGGTGTGAGCCAGGTGGCAGTTAGGCCAGAGGTGGGGCTTACATTTGTTCAGGCTTTAAGGGCTATTCTTAGGCAGGCTCCTAATATTTTGATGGTGGGAGAGGTACGGGACCCGGAGACTGCAGAAATGGTGCTGCATGCCGCACTTACCGGGCATTTAGTATTAACGACAGTTCATACCTATGATACGACGGCCGCGATTGCCCGTTTTTTAGACCTGGGGATAAAGCCTTCGCTATTAGCGGGTGCGCTTCGGGGGGTGTTAGCGCAAAGGCTGGTCCGGCGGGTATGTATGCAGTGTGAGAATGTACAAGCAGCAAAGGTGGCATGTCTGCGTTGTCAAGGGGTGGGGTACCGGGGGCGCATGGGTTTATTTGAGCTGTTGTCTTTAACGCCGCCCATTGAGCAAGCAGTTTGTGCCATGAAGTCATCGCACATTGTGCGTATGAGTGCACTTGAGGCTGGGATGATTTCTTTGAGAGTAGATGGGTTAAAAAAAGTAGAAGCAGGCTGGGTGGATTTGGCGGAAGTGATGATGGAGACTGCGTCTAACAATTTCGATAAGTAGTTTGTTATGCATACTTGGCCCATTATAGAAATCCGACGTTTGTTATCGCGAAAGGCTGGTAGCCGTTTTGAGACTTTAAAAGATATTACGGAGTTAGAGGGTTGGTTTGATGAAGGTCAGCTTGAGCGAGGGCAGCTTTTGGCTTGGGCCTCCGAGGCGTTGGGGTTGCCCTTAATGAAGGTTTTGCCTCCGCCAACAGAAGAAGCCCTAGTGGTGGCGAAGCGCTTAACGTATGACCATGGAGTTTTGCCGCTGTATAGTGAGAGAGGGACGATTTGGATGGCGCCTCTTAACCCTTTTGACGTGGCCAAAGCGGATGAGTTACGGTTTGTGCTAAGCCGACCCGTAAGGTGGGTTGTGGCAGATCCCCTTTTGATAGAAGAGGAAATGGCCCGTGTGTATGAGGTAGCAGAGGTTGGAATGATTAATTGGGGATTGGAGGAAGTTGAACAATCGCTCCTTGGGGAAAGTGCAAAGCCACCTATTATTGCATGGGTAGATGGATTGCTTGAAAAAGCAATTAAGAGCCAGGCCTCGGATATTCATTTAGAAAGTGCACGTGGGATTTTCCAGATACGGCTGCGCACGCAGGGGGCCTTGCACGTTTTGCCTACGCCTTCTGCCAAGGCTGCTCCTTATGTGCTAGCTCGGTTGAAGCACATGGCTCATGTGGATGTTACACAGCGGCGAGTCCCCCAAGATGGGCGATTTGCGTATACTTATGAAGGGCGGAAAATTGATTTTAGGCTATCAACATTGCCTACGCATGAAGGGGAGAGTTTAGTTTTGCGTGTGCTTGATCAAACAAAGGAGCGATTGAGTTTAACCGCGCTTGGGTTTGATGAGAGGATATTGGAACGTCTGCAAGTTTTACTGATGCGTCCTTATGGGCTTATGCTTTTGACCGGACCTACAGGCAGCGGGAAGACGACGACGCTGTACGCCCTTTTGGAAGCCTTAGTTGCTCCGGAACGCAAAATTATTACAGTAGAAGACCCTATTGAGTATCAACTACCAGGAGTGACGCAGATAGCTGTTAAAAATGGGATAGGGCTGACTTTTCCTCGTATTTTACGAGCAGCGTTACGGCATGATCCGGACATGTTGATGATAGGCGAGGTGCGAGATGCAGAAACGGCTGCTATAGCTATTCAGGCGGCTCTTACGGGGCATCGAGTGTTTGCAACTTTGCACTGTACAGATACGGTAGGAGCAATCCCACGTTTATTGGAGTTGGGGATCGAGCCTTATTTATTAGCTGCAGCACTGGAGGCGGTGATAGCTCAGCGTCTTTTATTGCGCCTTTGCCCGCATTGTAAAGAAGAGCAGGTTGATTTTTTGCAATTAAGTGAAAACATGTGCCTGCATTTAGAAAATGATGCGCTCGGACTTTTTTATCACGCTATTGGCTGTGATGTGTGCGATTATAGGGGGAGTTTGGGTCGGCAGGCCGTTGTGGAGCTTTTGGAAATTTCACCTATGTTAAGAGAAGCTATTAGCAGGGGTGAGCCCTTACAGGTGTTAAGGCCATTGGCTTTGCCCTTTAATGATGTTGGGTTAAAAAAATCTGCTCTTAGTGCGGTTAGGCATGGGGATATTGGGTTGAGTGAATTTTTTAAGTTTTTTTCATAACTGATTTATTGAAAGTTCTTTTTGGGAATAAGAAAGAGAAGGGCTTTACAGGGAGAAGATTTTCTATCATATTGATAATCTCTGCCTTGTACCCCTTTTTAAATTTTGGCAAAGCAGCTACCCCCTTTATGGCCTTCGATAAGATTTTAGTCATTGATGATGAACTCATCATCCGCAAAAGCCTGGAGGCTCAGTTGCGGAAGAAGCGCTATACGGTAGCCTCTGCAGCAAGTATTAAATAATG
>JANYEO010000154.1 GCA_025363025.1 Opitutia bacterium | reverse complement strand
TGGCCGATTCAAGTATGAAGTGCAGCACCCTTAGGCTGGAAAAAGGGTTAAGCAGCAGTGATGATAATGTTGGAAAACAGATTAATCATCATGCCAAAAAAGCAGTACTGCCACTTAACCTTAAAAGAGCGAAAACAAATTAAACAATTAAAGCAAACTGGATTATCGATACGTCAAATTGGTAAGGTTTTATGCCGGTCCGATTCGACAATCAGCCGAGAAGTTAGGCGGAATGTGATGTACAACGAGTACCGACATCGCAAGGCTCATACCATAGCCATATCGAGGCGATCGCATGCCAGCCAAAGACCCAGAAAAATGACACCGCAAGTGATTACCCTGGTAATGGACCTGCTGATTAGCACAGATGCAAGCCCAGAGCAGATTTCCGGTCGATTGAAGCTTAAAAAGCAAGGATTCATCAGCCATGAAACAATATACAAGCACCTCTGGGCTGATAAACAAAGGGGCGGATGGCTGTACAAACGTTTGCGGCACTCTGGGAAAAAGTATCGCAAGCGGGGCTCTAAACGGACCTGTCGCGAACTGATTCCAGATAGAATCGGAATCGAGCACCGCCCGAAGATCGTTGAAGATAAAGCCCGATTCGGTGACTTTGAGCTAGACACCATTATTGGAGCGGGTTTCAATGGGTCACTGCTTACGATAGTTGATAGATGCACGAAATATACGTGGATCAGTCCGCTAAAGCGCAATACAAATGCCTGTGTGGCTGAAGCAGCCGTAGCCTCGCTTCAGGAGCTGCGCGGAAGAGGCCTGATCCACACCTTTACATCGGATAATGGCTTCGAATTCTACGGCCATAAAGCCATAACGAAAGCCCTTGGGGGCAGCTTCTACTTCGCAAATCCCTACAGTTCATGGGAGCGGGGCCTTAATGAACATACGAATGGTCTTATCAGGCAAGATCTTCCAAAATCTACTCCCTTCAATATTATCTCAAAAAATGCCCTTGATCATATTCAACAAAAACTCAACAATCGCCCTCGGAAATCCCTCCAATATCAAACACCAACAGAAGTCTTCCTGAAGCTGACCACTTGTTCACCAAGTGCTGCACTTCACCCTTGAATGGGCCTTAAGGAAACCAATCATGCATATTATGAGAAATTTGTCAAGACTTTTTTGTAATTAAATAAATTAAATTTTGTAAAACAAAAAACACTTCAAAAAGCTAATCTTCATTTTCGACAAAAATATACCCTCTCGAAAGGCCTCCATAAAGGGGTTATTAAAGAATAGCTTACTTTGAGCTATAATATTACTGGTGCTCGAGGAGGGAGTCGAACCCTCACGCCTTACGGCATACGCACCTCAAGCGTACGTGTCTGCCAATTCCACCACCCGAGCATTCAGCAAATAATTCTTATTAAAGAATCAGAACTTGGGAGCAAAAGCGATTTCCAGCCAATCGCAAGCCTAAAAAGCTGAATATTTGCCAAAGCTATCTAGAAAACACTTCAGTAGTCCCATTGAGACCGCGGTATAATAATAAAGCCGGTTGGAGAATATCTTTATTTTGAGAACAGAGTAACGAGTGTGCTAAGGCACAGGGGGAGCGACAACCGACCAAAAGCCGGGAAGCAAGGTATTCTCCAACCAGGTCTCTAGTTGAATTGACTAACTGCCAGCCCCGAAGCGCTCATGGCGTAACGTTGCCCATTTTTCTCCAGCATTAAATTCTCCCCTTGGGTATGCTGAATTTTAATAGGGCCTTTTTTAGAAATAGTGACCCGCTCCCCTGCTTTAAGGGACCCTACAAAAAGTTTTTGCCGATCTAGCTCTTGACGCACCACAACATAGACATCTCCTAATGCAACCAAAGTGACGACTTCTTCTACCGCTCCGGCCGTATTGCCTGCTTGCCCTGTAGATTGAGTTGCCGCGGGGGCTGGGCTCGTGCTGCTCCCGGTAAAGGCCCATATCAGCCCTAAGAGGGCCATAAGACTTATGCCGCCAAACAGGGCGATTTTTTTATAAGGCGTTTGATGTGCAGGTGAGCCAAGGGAATCTTCTTCTTCAGCTACATTACTTTCTTCAGCCTGCTCGTCTTCATCTAAGGCCATTTGGCCAAAAAGCTCGCGCTTTAGGGTCTGCTGAGAAATACGAGCGCGTTCGGGCTGCCCAGGTTCTGCTTTGAGCAGGGCATAGGCTTGCATAATTTCTGCCGCATCTAGTTTGAGCAAGCGCGCGTATAAGCGCAAAAAACCCCGTTTGTAAACCTCGGGCAAGTCAAAATTAAAATCGCTATTTTCGAAGCGCAGGAGAATATCCCCGCGGATTTTAGTGGCTTCTGCGGCCTCGCGAAGAGAGAGCCCTAAGCGTTTGCGGGCTTCTTCGAGTTGTTGGCCGATCGTAGTATGCATAAAGCCGAATTAGTCAGTGTTGTCGTATAATTTGTGAGTTTGAGATAAAAACCAAGACTTTTCACTCAAATTATGCAATTCATGACTAAAGCATATTTAAATCGCACAAAATTTCGCGCGGTTTGGCTCCATTTTCAGGCCCTACGATACCTCGATCTTCAAGGAGCTCCATAATACGGGCGGCCCGATTGTACCCGATACTGAGTTTGCGCTGTAAAATAGAGGTTGAAGCCCGCTGAGTCGTCCGCAAAACATCGAGAGCCGCCGGGAGAAGCTCATCATCCTCTTCATTCGACTCCTCTCCTTTTTCTTTAAGGCTATTTTCTACCTCACGCTGGACTTCTTCTACAAATTGAGGAGGCCCGTTGCGTTTTAAAAATTCGACAATGGCGTTAATTTCTTCATCTGAAACGAAAGCCCCTTGAGCGCGGACCAAATGAGACGTCCCCGGAGGGGTAAAGAGCATGTCCCCCCGACCAATGAGAGCGTCTGCCCCGCCCGTGTCTAGAATAGTACGGCTATCTACCTTAGAGGCTACTTTAAAGGCAATGCGGCAAGGTAAATTTGCCTTAATAACGCCCGTAATAACGTTAACCGATGGCCGCTGTGTGGCTAAAACCAAGTGGATGCCTGCAGCCCGAGCCAATTGAGCTAAACGCGCGATACACGTCTCAATATCAGCAGGGGCGACCATCATGAGGTCTGCCAATTCATCGATAATACAGACGATGTAAGGCAATTTCTTCCGCGGCATTTCGAGATTAATATTGCGCGGAACTTCAATAGAACTAAGGGCAGTCCGCTCTTCTGCAGAGAGCTCTGCGTCTAGCTCGGCCGCACGTTTTTCTTCTGCTTTATCTTTGAGGATTTTGGCATTAAACCCGGCAATATTGCGGGCCCCTATCTGAGCAAAGATTTGATAACGCCTTTCCATTTCACTAATCAGCCATTTTAAGGCGCCAGGGACGAGCTTTGGATTCGTAACCACAGGGATCAGCATGTGAGGCAAACTATTATAGATCTGCATCTCCACAATTTTAGGATCCACCATGATGAAGCGTAGATCCTCCGGGCTTGAGTGATAGAGCAAGGACGCAATAACCGCGTTAATACACACTGTTTTCCCCGCTCCTGTAGAGCCAGCGATCAGCATATGGGGCATTTTTGTTAAATCTGCCACAATAGGCCGCCCTGTCACATCTTTACCAAGGACAACAGGGATTTCTGCCTTTGCATGAGCCCAGGCGGTTGATTCAATAATTTCCCGCAAACACACAGGTGACGGGTTTTTATTAGGGATTTCTACCCCGACACTGCCCTTTCCGGGGACTGGAGCTAAAATACGTACAGAGGTCGCACATAAGCCCAAGGCAATGTTTTTATCTAATGAGGCAATCTTCTCTACCCGTACACCGGGAGCTGGAGTAACCTCGTACCGGGTAATGACAGGGCCTGTATGGATTTCCCCCAAGGTTACCTTAACGCCAAATTCGCTAAGTGTACGCAAAAGGGCGGCCGCTGTTTCTTGATGATCTTCTAAATGTTGCTCCGGAGGGGGGGGTTGTTCGGAAAGTAAGCTTAAGGGAGGAAAAGTATAATTGCCTCGCTGAACGGGGACGAGGTCAATGGCTTTTTGCGTAGGTTCACTGGCGACAATTTTAAGGCCTGAAGCAGCAAGGGCTTCACTGGCTTTTAGTAATTTTGGCTCTGCTGCAATGGGTTTTGTTTTTTCAACTATAACTAAAGGGGCCTCTACAGGGAGGATAGGCTCTTTGATGGCTTCGGGCTTCTTTAGTGTCTCTTTTGCAGCCTTAATGGGCTTTATTTTTTCGGGAAGGGGGGCGTTGTTCACTGCTTCTTGTTGCTTAAAACGGGCCCGACGGGCTTTAATCCAAGCAAAAAGCGGAGTCCCCGCAAAGGTCCCCATCCCCCCGATAACAAGGAGGGCGGCCAAGATGAGGGCACTCCCCAATGGCCCAAGGCTATCAGCCAAAAAGCCTTGAAAAAGAATAAAACCCAAGAAACCACCGAGGCCCTGGATAAAAGTATTAGGATAGTGAAGTTCTAAAAAATCGGTTGGCAAAAGGTGTTTTTCGCTCAATGCAAAAAAACCGGCCAAAGCACTGATAAGGGCCATGAGCGAGAAAACTTTCTTCCACCCGAGTGTATGGCTAAGCTTGCCGGCTAAAAGATAAGCCAAGCCAAAGGCGGCCAAAGGAAGCGCCCAGGCAGTGATGCCTAGCCATGTAAAAAGGCCGAAGGCAATTTGCGTCCCCAAAGTCCCCATGCGACCCACTTTGAGAGCCGCGGTACTCAGAGCCGGGTTTTGCAAAGGAGAATAATCCATCAGGGCAATGGCCAGCAGTAAGGCCATAAGCCCTACGGCACCCGCCCAAAAGGGTTTAGCAGGCGTTTCACGCGGGGCAAAAGCGTGTTTTTCGGGTGCAGTTATGCGAATCATTTTGGCCATAATTAAATATAAACACAGAATCTACAAATTTCTCCAAACGAAGTCTCTGTTGCGGTTGTTAGCAGAAGCCTACCGGTTGAGGGGCACGTATCAATTTTAAACAAACAAATAAAATAAAAAATCCACGACTCCCTCCGCGTGAAAAGATCAAGATACCATAAAAAATCATGCAATTCTCGATGATTGCACCTTTTCAACTCGATTCATGAGACACAGAACCGCTTGCCACCAAATGCGCATATTCATCGTTTAGTAACAAAATGCACAAAGCCTGATAAGTTAATAACGCGACAGATGGTATCAAGAATCCATTTTCTTTTACTACTTTTGCAACGTCATCCATCGTTTTGCAATCATTGAGCTTCGCTCTTAATTCATTATTTTCGTTTAATTTCAGAAATAATTTTTCAAGATCTGAATTCACACTTTGTATACTAACCCCCCAATTTTGAAACTGTATAAGCCAATACCCTGCGCATTCAAGAAAACCACAACCCTCTCTTCCCCATTGAGCTCCAATATTCGGTTTTTTACCTGCTGCGGCCAGTTGCGCTTCTTCTGGTTTATTAACGGCCAGCTCAATTAATCGACCTGCTTGTGCCTTTAACACGTCGATTGGAGTAATTGCAAACCCCAGCTCATTCGCAATCACTGCGACATCGGCAACATTTTGCGTGCGATAAAGCCTTTCCTGTAAATGCGTATCAACAGCTATTGCCTCAAAAAATGCCTTAAGCGAAGAATTCATTACTTTTTATTTTATATATCTTTTAATGGATGAAAATTGCAGGACCACAGCATAACTAGCGCTACCATGATCACCACCCGAAACTCTAAGAGCGTAGAGTGGCGGAGAGGGAGGGATTCGAACCCTCGGTACCTTACGGTACACCTGATTTCGAGTCAGGCACATTCGGCCACTCTGCCACCTCTCCTACCGTTTAAGAGCAAAAGTCCTAAGCGATTAAATGGATTTGGCAAATGAAAAGAACGGCCCCCCTCTCTTGCAATTTCCCCCAAAGTCACTTATGTTGTCTTTATTCTATTTATGATTATGATACGCAGGCATTATTACTTTCTTTTTACGCTATGCCTGGCGCTTTTTTTAGAGGCTATCCCTTTTATAAGCCTAGCTAAAACGCCTTTGCCGGAGGCCCCTATTTGGCAGTTTAGGCTCCCTTTATTTGGCCAAGATGGATACAAGCGGTGGGATCTTGAAGGGCGTGAAGGCCATTTTTCTGGAAATGAAGGCCGACTCGAAGTTCAAGGAATGCGTTTGCGCGTATTTACCGCAGGGGCCTCCCAACAATTAGAGGCGACCCTCGAAAGCCCACAAGCCACTTTATTTCCTAAAAGCCGCAAAGCAGAAGGCAGCGAGTATCTTTTTTTAACCACCCCGCACTATACGGTAGTCGGACATGGCTGGCGATGGGAAGAAATTGACCATGGCACCGCGCAGCCTATGTACCGCGTTGTTTTAGAATCAGACGTACGGGTCGTTTTTAAAGATTCCCTTGATCGTGTTTTTAAACAACCTAAAGCCTTGGAACTATGAAACCACACCTTTTATTTATTTTGATAATGGCCTGGATAGGGTTGCCTGCTCTTTATGCAGCCACTACCGAAGATACCATTATCACGGGAGACCGGCTTGACATGGAAGCCGGGGCCATGGGGCATACTTTTCATTTTTCCGGACATGTGAAAGTGCAAAGCAAAGATTTGTTAGTCCATTGTGACACCCTTGAAGTCATCGCAGAACCTAAAGGTGAAACGGAAACCCCTCAAGGAAGCGCTATGAGCACCCCCGCTGTTGGCACGATTGAAAAAATCATTGCGGCAGGGCATGTAGAAATTACGCAAGGCATTCGTCAGGCAAAAGCAGGGCGGGCCGAAATATTTTCTAAAGAAAATCGTATTGTGCTTTCTGATAACCCAATTGTTATTGATACAGAAGGAACGATTGAAGGGTTTCGCATTATCCTTTTCCAAGATGCAGAAGGCGTACAACGAGTCTCCGTTGAAGGCGATCCAGCCGCCCCGACAGAACGCCCACGCATTGTCCTGCCCTCCATGCCTGACATAGGTTCTATTAAAAATAAAGATAAGCCTGTTATGCCTATTGAAACTGATCAACCATTGGTCACCCTTCCTGAGCCCATTGATATTTCTGAGCCGATCACTCCTGACGTCTTGGAAAAAAGCGTCGTTAGTACACCCGAAGAAGCCTCGGCTCTTACTAACGAAAAGGTAATGCCATGACGCTCCCTCTTGCTGCCGGAATAGAAACTAAAGACCTGGTAAAATGCTACGGCCCCCGTGAAGTTGTCCGCGGGATAGACCTGAGGGTACAGGCAGGCGAAATTGTAGGCCTCCTAGGCCCTAATGGCGCAGGGAAGACGACCAGCTTCTACATGGTTGTGGGGTTACTACCTGCGACCCGAGGCCAAGTCTTTTTAAACG
The DNA here is from genome assembly GCA_025363025.1 of Opitutia bacterium. Classification (GTDB taxonomy): domain Bacteria; phylum Verrucomicrobiota; class Verrucomicrobiia; order Opitutales; family JANYEO01; genus JANYEO01. The sequence continues at coordinate 9,989 of JANYEO010000154.1, read as the reverse complement.
GCCAAGATTTGACACATCAACCCATGCATAAGCGGGCCCGGCTAGGTATTGGTTATTTGCCACAAGAGCCTTCTGTTTTTCGCAAGCTTACGGTTGAAGAAAATTTGCAAGCCGTGGCCGAAACGTTGAAACAAACAAAAGCCGAACGTCGTGCTTGTGTGGAGCAACACTTAGAAGAGCTTCACTTAACCCATTTAGCTAAACAAAAAGCATATACTCTAAGCGGAGGCGAAAGACGCCGCCTAGAGATTAGCCGGGCTCTCGTAACTTGCCCGCGTTATTTGCTAATGGACGAACCCTTTAGCGGGATAGACCCGATTAGCGTGCATGAGGTTCAGCAAATAGTCCTTAGCCTAAAGGCAAAGGGCATCGGCGTTTTAATTACCGACCACAACGTTAGAGAAACTTTGAAAATTGTTGACCGGGCCTATTTGATTTACGAAGGCCGCGTCCTCTGCCAGGGCCCTCAGGAAACTCTAGTGCAGGACCCACAAGCGCGAAAGCTTTATCTTGGAGAAGACTTCAACTTATAGGTCGAATGGAGAATGCCTTATGCAGCGACCTCATCTTTACCGAGCCCCGGCATAACACCCGCGAGCGCCTAATTCTTCTTCTATACGTAGCAATTGGTTATACTTACAGGTGCGATCCGTTCGGCAGAGGGACCCTGTCTTAATTTGGCCGGCATTAGTTGCAACAGCTAAATCCGCAATGGTTGTATCTTCTGTTTCGCCTGAGCGGTGAGAGAGGATAACGCCGTAGCCATTGCATTTCGCAAGCTCTACCGCATCTAGTGTTTCGGTTAAAGTTCCGATTTGATTGACCTTCACCAAAATTGCATTGGCGACTCCTTGGTCGATTCCTTTTTGCAAGAAGGCTGTATTGGTTACAAAAAGATCGTCCCCTACTAGTTGAGTCTTGGCCCCCATGGCTTCTGTTAAATGCTTCCAACCGGCCCAATCATTTTGATCGCACCCATCTTCAATAGAGATAATAGGATACTTCTTTTGCAGGCTTTGATAAAAAGCGGTGAGCTCTGCCGCGCTATAACGCTCGCCCGTTGATTTTTTAAAAACATAGCGTTTTTTACCGGCTTCATAAAACTCAGAAGCAGCTACATCAAGGGCAATAAAAACTTCTTTACCCAGTTTATACCCGGCTTCTTTGACTGCTTTTGCAATCACCTCAAGGGCCGCTTCATTAGAGGCAAGAGCCGGTGCAAAACCGCCTTCATCCCCAATGGCTGTACTCAGCCCTTTTGCTTTCAGCACTTGTTTTAATGCTTGGAATATTTCTACCCCCATACGTAAGGCTTCTCTAAAAGTAGGTGCTCCCTTAGGTACAATCATAAACTCCTGAATATCAACTGGGGCATCGGAATGCGCCCCGCCATTTAAAATATTCATCAAGGGCACCGGTAGTACCTTCGCATTAACCCCGCCCAAGTAACGATACAAAGGGAGACCACAAGCCATGGCTGCTACATGAGCTACAGCCAAAGAAGCCCCGAGGATAGCATTGGCTCCTAAATTCTTTTTATTAGGTGTGCCATCAAGGGTTAAGAGAAGATGATCGATACCCGCTTGGTCGGTTACCTCTAGGCCTTCGAGGGCGGGTGCAATCACCTGCTGAACGTGGCTAACTGCGGCCAATACACCTTTGCCTCCATAGCGATTTTTGCGATCAAACCCTTTTTCAAAAGCAGAAGCAGGGGCCCCTGCATCCCGTAGTTCGCAAGCCTCATGCTCTCCCGTGCTGGCCCCAGAAGGAACAGCCGCCCGACCTACGAGCCCACTGGCAAGACCGACTTCAACCTCTATCGTAGGATTGCCACGGGAGTCTAAAATTTCGCGGGCATGAACGTGATCAATAAGTGTGTGCATAGAAAATAAAATTTATTATATAAGAAACGCGTAAAGGCAGTTAAATTAACGGGCGATGTCTTTGTCTGATAGCACCCTAATATTGTTTTTAATAAGTACGTCTTCAGCCAAGTCAGGGTCTTCACAGCGAATGACAAGGCCTGTTTTACCCCCGGGCCGCATGAGGAAGGCATAGATGTAATGCAAATTAATCTCCGCTTGAACGAGGGCGCAGGTAACACATTTTAAATCCTGCTCACTTTCAATTTCAACCGCAACGACTGCATGCTCATGAAATAAAAAGCCATGCGTGCGAAAAACTTCACGCGCTTGATCAGGGTAATTGACTACTAGACGTACTGCGGTGATATCGGTTGTATCGAGTAAAGTAAGTGCAATCAAATGAAGGTGATTATTTGAAAGCAGGAGCACCAAGTCACTCAAATGGCCTACTTTATTTTCGAGCATAACCGTAAATTGAACGATATGGGCCGTACGGTTTATATCAATGGGGTCTTTCATGAATAGAAAAGGAGAAAGGGATAATTAACACGCTAAGGCCTGATTTTAGCTTTGGCAATCCTCCGTTAAAAAGACCGCGTCTATAGCAAAGGGGCTAAAACATGAGCAATATCCTCAATCCATTGCCGTAAGGCAGAAGGCTTGCCCCCGGCATGATAAGGCCTACAATCTTTAACAAGAACATCCGTCCATTCACGTAAACTATTGAGAGCCCCAGGAGAAGTTAGAAAAACACCCACCTCAAAGTTCACAAATAAGCTACGTAAATCAAAATTAGCAGACCCAATCATCGCAATAGACTGATCCACCACAAAGAGCTTTGCATGCAACATGCCAGGCGTATAAAGTAAAATCTCTGCCCCTGCTTCATGTAGCCGTCGCAAAAAAGGCTGACGAGCAATATCAACTAATGCATGGTTGGATTTTTCTGGTAAAATTAACCGAACATGACGCCCCGTACGAGCCTTTACGAGGAGCGAGCGAAACAGACTTTCATCCGGCAAAAAATAAGGGGTTACAAGGGTCAAGCTGTCACTACAGTCTTGGATTAACGTAATTAAGCTTTCCCACAATGGATCCCCTTCTACATCAGGCCCACTGGAAATAACGCGTATGCTTTCTTGGCCTGCGATGATGGGTGTATAGCGTAAGGTATCTTTAAAAGTAAGGGGTTTTTCTTTTGCCGCAAAGCACCAGTCCCCCACAAAAATACGGTTTAATTGAGCAACTGCAGGGCCACTAATGAGCGTACTAAAATCGTTAAACAAAGCCGGTGCTTCAAGTGTCCCCATAAAACGATGATCTAAGTTTTGCCCCCCAATAATAGCCCGTTTATGATCAAAAATAGCCATCTTGCGATGATTACGTAAATTCGATGATGTTTGGGTTTGCAAGGGCAACATCGGCATAAAACGAGCGACCTGCCCGCCTGCGTCCCTCAATGGATTTAAAAAGCGACCCCCGGCCCCCCAGCTACCCAAGGCATCAACCATGAGCCGCACTTGTACACCTGCCCTTGCGCGCTGACAAAGGTGCTGGACAATCGTTTGACCGATGTGGTCTTTGCCTAATATATAGGTTGCAATATCAATCGTCTCTTGTGCCTCATCAATCGCCTGCAAAAAGACCTTAAAGCAAGCCGTGCCATCCGGTAATAGCTCGAAGGAATTCCCCCCGGCTGGCAGGGGCAAGTGTTGCCAAATGGGAGGGGTATGCTCTGGATGGTCTTTGGCGTAGTAAACACTTTCGGCCAAAGTTCGAATAGCTTTTTTATGGGCGACTAAACGCCGGCTTTTGCGGCCTCCAAAAAGAAAATATAAAGGCACCCCCACATACGGTGCAAAAAAAATAATAAGCGACCAGGCTAACGTATTACTCGGTGTACGGCGTTCGCTAAAGAGACGAGCTACGACTAGTAAAGCTAAGGCAAACCCACCAAATGCAATAATGTGAGGCCACAGAATAGCGTGTAACCCTGCTCCAATTTGCTGAAGCAAAAAAAGCGTTTCATTCCAAAAAGTAATCACTATATCCATAAAAAGGGGCAAATAACGTACGTCGAAATTTAAATGCAAATCGTATTTGATCAGCAAAATCATCTAACCGCAACTTCATTGAAGGGCATTGATTTATGCAAAAAAGAGAATTATATTATCAGACCCAATGCCCCCTTTCCGTCTCATCACCTTTAACATTGCCCATGGGCGCGGGCTTTCACTTTACCAGGGCTTTCATTCGGCTGAGCGTATTTTGAGCAATCTCCAGAAAATCGCGGATTTATTAAAAGCTACCCAGGCCGATGTGGTGGCCTTACAAGAAGTAGACGAAGCCTCTCATTGGACGAAAGGGATTAATTTGATGGAATATTTGCAAGAAAAAGCAGGCTTCCCTTTCGCTGCGATGGGGGTACATAACCGGCGGGCTCACCCAAAGAGGCCGCTTGCTTACGGGAATGCGTTACTGTCTCGCTTTCCTATATTAACAACGCAGACACAAGCTTTTGGCCATGCGCCTTTAGGGGAAAAAGGTTTTTTATATGCAGAGCTTGATATTCATAATGCAGTGGTTCCCTTACTGAATGTTCATTTAGATTATAGATCCCGCAAGCGACGTCTTATTCAAGTAGAGCACCTGATTCAATTTCTCAAAGACCGACCACACCCTGGGACCACGGAGCCCCTGCGCCCTATCATTTGTGGAGATTTCAATAGCCGGGCTCAAATGACGCGAGATGCCGTGGCCCATCTGGTGCGTTATAGCTCCAGCCATGGTCCTTGTACACTACACCCCCGAGGGGCAGGCACTTTCCCCGCACATTTGCCGACAAAGCTTTTAAGCCGTATCATTGATTTTGTCCTTTTGCCTGCCCCCTACCATGCGCTGCACTGCGAAGTCATCAAAGCCCGCCTCTCAGATCATCGGCCTGTGTTAGTAGAAATAGAAGGAGGCCCATTGGATAATATATGATTTTTCAATCGGTCTCTTGCTTATTTAAGCGAGTGGACTGCTTGTTTTTTCGTGCACAGAAATCCCACCATTAACACGCTAATCAAACCGAGGGAAAAAAGTCCGTTAATACCCTGAGCGGTCCCCCATAGAAGCGAATACATACCGTCATGCGTCTCCACTAAGCGCTTATAGAAAAGCATAGCCCACACAAGCCCACAGTGGAGGGATACACAGGCCAAGAGAGAACCTGTCCTTAAATAAAGTACATTCAGCACAACCCCCAGAGCCCATAAATTTAAAAAAGGCAGCCACTGAGCCGTTAAAAAAGGCCCAATGAACATCTGGAAGGCAACCGTTAACCCATCTGCTAAAGTAGGCGTCTGCAGGGCCTCTGCCACTACTTTGGGGGCTTTAAAATGCAAATATGCAAAAAATAAAGCGCTAAGAACAATCGCCACCCAAGGCCGCATTACCGTATAAAAAGCTCGTAGGGCAAGCCCGCGGAAAACTACTTCCTCTAGCACGCTTAGGATAACAGCCCCCACAAGGGCTTTAATAGCGGCAAAGGCCAACAGAGCAACCGTCTGCTCACTATCCCAACCAACGATTCCATTGATAATTTGAGCACATCCGACAAAAGCTACTAGTATTACCCCTAGCATAAAAACAGGTACTATTTGAGGAAAAAAGGGCGGCTGCCAAAGCCCCAATGATTGCACGGTATTTAAACCCACTTTTTTCAATAAGCGGGGGAATAAACAGATAATCGGCACCCAGCGCAAGCGGTCCACATATACCGAAAACCCTTTTTTCAACAAATAGGTATTCAGTTCGCCCGGATAAAGCGCATGCCAGGTTTTAACGGCTTGGTACACCCAAGGGGCCACAACCCCCGCAAATAATAAAGACCCTAAATAAAGCCCCAGCAGCAAACACGTACCCTCCCAGGGAGAACCCTTTGCATTAGGTAATGCAAACTGATTGCGATTGGGAAACTGTGCGCATGATAACATAGGTTTTATAAAGCAAGACCTGCGATCCTCGTCCACTTATTAAATATCGAGCTCGGGGAATTCTTGCAATTTTCTATGCAAGGTCCTGCGACTTATTCCGAGAAGCACGGCCGCCGCAGTCCGATTGCCCTCTGTCTCTAATAAGGCTTTTCGAATGAGGGTTTTTTCATTTGCCTCACGCGAAAGGGTTTCAGGCGCTGGAAGTTCTGCTGATTGCGTAAGGACACAAGGCAAATCTGCAACGCGAATAGCACGGCCCGCTTGCAATATAACGAGATTTTCGCACAAATTCTTCAGCTCGCGAATGTTGCCAGGCCAGGGGTAAGCCTCGAGGGCGACTGCAGCTTCAGGCGTTAAAGTGGGTACGGCGACTGCATTGTCTTTTGCAAACAAGGTTAAATAATGTTTTAAAAGCAAAACAATGTCTTCCCCGCGTTCTTTTAAAGAAGGCAAGGTAATCGGCACAATGCTGAGGCGATAAAAAAGATCTTCACGAAATAGCCCAGCTTTAACGCGCGCATAAAGATCCCGATGTGTGGCAGCTACGAGGCGGACATCTACGGTTATAGGCTTGATACTCCCTAAGCGTTCGAAAGTTTTGGTTTCTAAAAAGCGGAGAAGCTTGACCTGTGTCGGCAAGTCGATTTCCCCAATTTCATCGAGGAAAAGGGTCCCCCCTTCAGCTGCCTCGAAGCGTCCTGTGCGACGTTCGGTTGCCCCCGTAAACGCGCCCTTTTCATAGCCAAAAAGTTCACTTTCTAATAAATTACTAGGCAGAGCCGCACAGTGAACAGCTATGAACGCAGCACGGGCACGCGGGCTATTTTGATGGATAAGTTGAGCGGCCAACTCTTTCCCTGTACCGGTTGCTCCCTGGAGGAGGACGGTTGCCTTCGAAGGCGCCACTTGAACCAATTGCTCTAAGCATTGCTTAAATGCAGGAGAATGCCCGATGAGGCCTTTAAATTGATAGTGCTTATCTAAACGGGAATGCAGAACCGCATTTTCTGCTTTCAATGACCGTGCCTCAAGCAACCGCTTTAAAACGAGTTCGAGTTGTTCCAAGTTAACTGGCTTAGTCAGAAAATCTGCCGCTCCCCGCTTCATGGCCTCTACCGCGGTTTCTACGTTGCCATAGGCCGTCATCATAACACAAATAGGCCGATTGGGCAGAGATAACGTATGATCAATAACGGCCAAGCCCGATTTCCCCGCCATGCGCAAATCAGTTAGTACGATATCATAAGCCGCTTCATTCAAAAGCTGAATAGCTTCTTCCCCATCTCGGGCAAGGGCTACCTCATAATCCTCCCCGAGAACACGGCTTAAGCCTTCCCGGGTATGCTTTTCATCATCTACAATTAACAATGTTGGCTTCATTGAGCTAAGTTATAAGATCTTCCCTGCGGATGACCAGTCTAGAGCAATATCAACCGCCGTTGATTGATGAGTTAAGGCCCCCATGGAGATAAAATCGAGCCCCAGTCCCCCCAGGATTGATAAGCGTTCACGCGTAATGCCTCCACTGGCCTCCGTATAAGCCCGGCCTGCGATGAGGGCTATGGCTTGCTTTAACGCATCATTAGAAAAATTATCGAGCAAAATAATATCCGGCCCAGCCTCTAGCACAAAGGGAATTTGCTCCAGATGGTCTACCTCTACCTCTAAGGGTAAATCTGGCCTGGCCGTACGGGCCCGTTTAATAGCTAAGGCTAAACGTGCCCCAACGGTCGCCTCTTCCGCAGCCAAATGGTTATCTTTGATAAGCAACCGGTCAAATAACCCAAGACGATGGTTATAAGCTCCCCCGCAGGCCACCGCATACTTCTCAAGCACGCGCAAACCGGGGGTTGTTTTACGAGTATCCAAAAGCCGAGTTGGGGTTTCACCCAGAGTTTTTACATAATTTGCCGCCTGAGTTGCGATGCCTGAAAGCCGTTGTAATGCATTCAGAATAGCGCGCTCAGCCATTAGAATGGAAGCGATGTCACCCTTTAAAAAACCCAAGGGTGTGCCTGCAATCACATGAGCCTCTTCTGCAACCTGCGGGACAAAAACTAAACTCTTATCATAAGCCGCTAAAAAGAAAGGAATCAGCGGCAATCCCGCTACTATTAGGACTTCTCTGGCTATAAGATTGGCCCCCCCTATTCCTTTTAAGCCGAGGGCCTGCGTTGTGGCATCGCCCGACTGAAGAGGCTTGTGCAGTAGCCCTTCGCCCACGATATCTTCGTCTCGGGCCAATTGCGCCCAGGTTTGTACATAAGCTGCATCAATATCCCTCCAGCTTAAACGTTTAGAAAGATCATCGATAGAAAAACGCGCCATGGCTTCAATGTTCACTATAAGATCGCTGCATAATAGCAATTTCCAGCAAAACACACACTATTTGATGTTTTAAACACTCCGGATTATAGATAGACCGCATGCAGAATGGCTTAATTTTGAAGAATTTGCAAGGCGAAGCGACGAATGTACAGAGGGTACTTGAGGAGCGACAACACCGCAAGAATTCAAAAGAAAGATATTATGCAGCGGTCTCACTATAAGTTGCTTAATGCAAGGCTATCATTCCCTTTAATGTATCCACACGCCTGGCAATTTCAGGCGCTTTGCCGCGCTCTAATCCTTCAACAGAGAAAGCTTCTACCGTTAAACTGGCCGCCGCCGTTGCATAAAGGAGCGCTCGTTTAAAAGAAGAAAAGTCTGTTTTCCCTAGTGCGGCCAAGGCCCCTATCAATGCACCTGCAAAGGTATCTCCAGCCCCCGTGGGGTCTTCCAGGTGAAGGACCGGATAAGCAGGCAGGACAAACAGTTTTTCGTGATGGAAAAGCAGAGCCCCATGCTCTCCTTTTTTAATAATTGCAAGCGGCGGGCCGAGCCGTTGCAAGGCTTTGCCAGCCAAATATAAATTTACCTCCCCGGTGAGCTCCGTTGCCTCTTCATCATTAATGACTAAGCAATGAATGCGTTTTAAAAGATCAAGCAAAGCTGGTTTTTGCGAGCTGATCCAAAAATTCATGGTATCCGCTAGGACAAAGGGCTTACCCGTTATTTGATCCAAAACGGTGTGTTGAAGATCTGGCCCAATATTACCCAAGCAAATATAGGGACTATTGGGATAATCCACCGGCAAATGCGGGTGAAATTGAGCAAAGACATTGAGCTGCGTCTCCAATGTCTCTCGTTGACGAAAGCCTGGCAAATAGCGCCCCCTCCAAAAGAAGGTATTGCCCTCGGGCTCCACTTGTAAGCCTCGCATATCGATCCCGCGGCGTTCAAAACGGGCACGATCTGCCGGATCAAAATCCTTGCCAACCACGCCGACGAGCCGTACTGGCGCAAAAAAACTTGCCGCTACACTGGCATAAGAAGCCGCTCCACCTAGTACACGGTCGACCGAACGATGCGGCGTTATAATGCCGTCATAAGCAACAGAGCCTACAACGAGGACAGGTTCAGGTAAATGAGACGAGAGGTATAAGCGATCAGCCATAATTAAAAACTATTATGTAACTCTCTAATCCTCTCTGATAATAATAAATCCCTCAATCTTTAAGCAAAAGACCCTGACTTTTCTCAGATTAACAAGACGCTGACGCTCTATCAATCGAGCAAGGGCAACCCAAAAAATATAGACAAATCACTATTTATTGCTTAAAATTAAGCCTTTATGGGCGTTCTCAAATTCCAGCCACAATATTATACCCGCCCCTGGGGAGGGCGACGCCTGGAATCTACCTTAGCCCGCATGCTGCCCGATGGGCTCATAGGAGAAAGCTGGGAGATAGTAGACCGCCCCGAAGCCCAAAGCATTGTCTGCGAAGGTCCCCATAAAGGGCAAACCTTAAGGGCAGTCATAACAACAGCCTCAGAATGGCTCATGGGACCGCATTGGCCTAAAGATCGCCCCTTTCCTCTACTGATTAAGTGGCTTGACTGTACACAGCGCCTAAGCCTACAAGTGCACCCACCCGCTATAATAGCGCAATTACTAAAAGGAGAACCCAAGACAGAGTATTGGTACGTTGCAGAAGCCACTGCAGATGGGGGTCTTTTTATCGGGCTGCGAAATGGAGTCTCTCAGCATATTTTTGAAGCGGCCTTAAAACATCAAGCGTTAGAACGCTTACTACACCGCGTC
>JANYEO010000109.1 GCA_025363025.1 Opitutia bacterium | reverse complement strand
ATCCCGTGGATCTTTTTGATGATGTGGCACGCCTATAGTATGAAGAAAGATGTAAAAAGGCTACAATCCTTATTTTGAAAGAAGTTAGTTGAAGGGGTTAGCTATTCCTTGCAAGCTAGGGAGATGATGCAGCTTGGTTGGTCTAATATTAAAGCGCGGGGACGGATGTCTTCGCAGACGGGGGCCCCTTTTAATATAGGGGAGAAAGTGGTTTCTATTCTTTGTAAATTGCCGACGGGGGAACTAGAGCGGGTGGATATGCGAGAGGCGGAAGGGGTTGATTTTAAGCCGCAGGGGGAAGTATTGGGCCGCTGGGTACGGGATTTTAAAGATGAGGGGGCTGAGGGGAAGGCGCAGGGAGTGGCAGCGGCAGAGTCCGCTGAAGGCCTCCTTTGGTCTTTAGTTGAGGGGGGCTCTGATGCGCCTGAGGCGGCTGTTTTAAAACAATTTTTGGCCTTGTGGCTTGAGCGTAAGCGTATTTTGCGCCCTCAGGGGCCGCGCAGCCCAAAAGGGCAGCAGTACCGCCACCCGGCCTCTGAGCGAGAGCTATGGGTGGATTGGGTAGAGCCGGCCCCTGAACTGGCCCAGGTGGTGGAGAAGGCTTTGAATAGCGGTCTCCTACTGATGTAGAAGGCGTTAAAATAATGACTTTTGAGTTTAATCAGTTATGATGTAGGGGTCTCATAATGAAATCAATTCTGCTAAAGAAAGGAGTTGTTTGGATAGCGTTCGTTTCTCTGGCTCAATGGGTTTGGGCTGAGGGGGATGATGACGATAGTCTTCGCACAGCCTCTAGGTGTAATCAGATAATAGATGTATGGAATGATTATAAAGGTACGTCCGTTGCATCTGACCTACACGTTAGTAAGAGCCGGCCTCAGTCAACGATTCAGCCAATGTTGATCCAACGTTTTAATATCATTGAAAATTATGAAGAAAGGCTAAAGGAAGAAGAAGAAGACTCTGTTGAAGCTAAGGTTAAAGCTATAGAGCTCGAGATACGCAGTTTGTTAATTCAGCCTATTGATTTAATTGAGAATTATCAGGATGGTGTCGAAGGTGAATTGCCAAATGAAGGGATTGCTCTCAATGCAATTATGCGACCAGAAGTGGAGTATGGGGAGCTTTTAGCGCAAATTCAGCAATTAATAGGAGTGAGAGAGCAGGGGTATGCTTTTTGGGAAGCGATGAGAGAGGTTGTCAGGCCGATGCAGGGAGAGGCTACGGTGGCTTTTCTAAGTGTAATAGTCGGTGAAGGGGTTAGCCCTATTATACCTGCGATTTCAGTATTACATCGCCTGTGGTATTTGTATAATGATTACAATGTCTTAATGAAAAAATAAGAAAAACAATATCCACTTGCGCTTCTTCAAATTGTTATTTAAAGGCCTTCGATGGATTGTACGCGTAGTGTTGCTTTAGTCGGTCGGCCAAATGTAGGGAAGAGCCGTTTATTTAATCGTTTGCTGGGCCGGAGGCTATCGATTGTGCACGACCAGCCAGGGGTGACGCGGGATGTCATCATGGCGGAAGTGGCTGATGACTTTGTGTTGATGGATACGGGCGGTATTGGAATGGCGCCCGTGATGACGCCTAAGGATATTGCGGAGGCAACGGAAGAGCAGGTGGACTTTGCCCTCGATGCGGCAACCGTTATTTTATTTGTTTGTGATGGGCAGGAGGGGTGGACGACTGTGGATACGGCCGTGGCCAATAAGCTGCGCCGTTATGGCAAGACGGTGATTTTGCTCGTTAATAAAATCGATCTGCCGCAGCACGAGAGCAAGATGAGCGAGTTTTATAATAAGGGCTTTGGGGAGCCGCTTATGGTCTCTGCTGAGCATGGTTATAATACAGAGCTTATGTTTGAGCGGATTGCCTTGGCACTAGGGCCTAAGCCAGAAAAAGCCCCGGTTGAAGAAGCCGCCCATGCCCGGACCCAGATAGCCTTTGTGGGGCGGCCGAATGTAGGAAAATCCTCCCTATCCAACCGTTTGCTTGGCAATAAGCGGCTGATTGTGAGCCCTTCTGCTGGTACGACGCGCGAGGCCGTGAAGGTAGAGTTTGATTTTAAAAGCAGCACGGGTAATGTGTGGCCTTTTACCTTGGTGGATACCGCCGGTCTACGCCCCAAGAGCAAGGTGGATACTCCCCTTGAGTACTTCTCCGTCCTTCGCTCTGAAGAGGCGATGAGCCGCGTCGATGTAGTCTTTTTAGTTTTAGAAGCTAAGGCTGGGATTACCACTCAGGATAAACGTTTGGCTGGCCAAATATTAGAGGCGGGACGGGCATTGGCGGTTGTGGTTAATAAGTGGGACCAGGCCTGGGAGGCTTTTAAAGATGAGCCTTTGCTTGGGTATGAAAATGAGACGGAGTTCCGCGATGCCTTTGAGGCGGCAATCCGCAAGGCTTTCTTCTTCCTGCCTAATTTCCCGATTCTTTTTGTATCGGCAGAAACGGGCCAGGGCATGGAGACGGTGTTGAAGACGGCGCGGGACCTTAAGCGGCGCCAGGACCAGGACCTGTCTACCAGCCAGATTAACCGTGTCATCAGCGAGCTTTTGATAAAGCGGGAGCCGAAGCTTGAGCGGGGGGGGCGCTTTAAAGTGTACTATGCCGTACAGGTAAAGCATCGTCCGCATACGATACGCCTGTATTGTAATAAAGAAGCGCGCTTGATAGAGAGTTATTCGCGGTATTTGCTGTCGAACTTTATCGAATCTTTTGACCTTTCTGGGTGCCCGGTGAAATTTGAACTGAGTGGAAAAAAGCCGCAGAAAAAGGGTTAATAAAACGGGAGGCTTAGATCTTATGGCAACGGTGAAGCGCATGGTTTTTATGGGGTCTGACGTATTGTCTTTGCCCGTTATGCGGTATTTGCGGGGTGTCCCGGGTTTGGAGTTTGCCGGTGTTTTTACCCAACCGGATAGGCCGGCTGGGCGAGGGCAAAAAGTGCAGATGAACCCTATTAAGCTATGGGCGCTGGAAGAAGGCTTGCCGGTTCTGCAGCCAGAACGGTTTATAGGGGAAGCGGAGCTGCAGTGGATTAAAGACCAGGCGGTGGACATTGCTTTTGTGATGGCTTTTGGGCAGCTGCTTAAGCAGGGAGTGTTGGATGCTTTTCCTTTGGGGGCTTGGAACTTCCACCCGTCTTTGCTCCCGTTGTACCGGGGGCCTTGCCCGCTGGAGGCGGCGCTTTTGCGGGGGGATAAGGCCACGGGGGTGACCCTCATGCAGATGATCCTTAAAATGGATGCAGGGGCGATTGTGGATGTGGAGCCCATGCCAATTGATGTGCAGGAGACGACGGAAAGTTTGCGCATAAAAGCAGCAGAGGCCTGCGTCCCCCTGATTCAGCGTCAATTAGGGGCGCTTTTGGCAGGGGAGGCAAAGCTGACACTTCAAGATGAAGCGGGGGTGTGCTATGTGCGTAAATTTGAGAAAGATGATGGTGGGCTTGATTTTAATAAAACGGCAGAAGCGTTGGAGCGGCAAGTACGGGCGCTGAGTGATTGGCCGGGGGCATTTTTTGAACTGGGGGGCGTAAGGCTAAAGGTGGGGCAAGCTACCTGCGAGGAAGCGGGAGCCCGTGATGGCCTGCCTGGCCAAGTGGTAGCAGTTGGGCCAGAGGGGGTAGGCCTGCTAACGGCTGAGGGGGTTTTAACGATTAAAGCGCTTCAAAAGCCTGGTGGGCGTATGCTGCCTGTAAGCGATTTTTTGCGAGGCTTTCCGATTGAAGTGGGACAGGTAGCTATTGGGAGCGATAGACGATTGCCTATTGTAACGAAAGAGCATCAGAGGATGATTGTTACTCCAAAGCCTTTGGCTTAGTTGAATAGATAAAAAGCTTTTTCAAAGAATGGTCGGGGCGACTGGATTCGAACCAGCGGCCTCTGCGTCCCGAACGCAGCGCTCTGCCAAACTGAGCTACGCCCCGATTGTTGATTGAATGTTCGCAGGCTAGAGGTAGGCATTGAACTAGCAAGTTTTTTGTGAGACTGCATGCAGAATACCTTTCTTTTGAATTCTTGCGGTGTTGTCGCTCCTCAAGTACTGT
>JANYEO010000105.1 GCA_025363025.1 Opitutia bacterium | reverse complement strand
AGACTTGCTTGACAGTTGCTTCAGCTTGCGGCCGAGGCGGTGGGTACTGGTAAGCGCCATCGAGCTCATAAAAGCAGGTTAAAGCAGGCCACCTGAGACTGAAGCTTTGTCTTCTTGCCATCCCATGCACGAGAGGGAGGAATGTTGGGTGTCTTTTGCATCTTCTAGAGGTAAACCAAGCCTAAATCTTCGACGCACCTAGAAGCTAGACTCCTGAACTACCGTAGTCTCGTGCTGGATTCGAAGATGCGATGCGAAGAATTGCTCCTTCAGATCTTGTCGAAGGCAGTTGACAAGTTTGTAAGTCTGAGCGTTTCTGATGGAAGTGCACGCAGATGCTAAGAGGAGGAAAGGGAAACGGCAGCGACGTGCTCCTGTTCTCGACTATGTTCTGCTTTCTGCGATTGACAAAATTCAGTGAACAGCTTGCAGGAGATCAACTTAGATTGTTGTGACGAGGCATGTCCATAAAGCGCTGCTCTTGAAGCTGCTACTGATCAGTAACGCAAACATTCCCCGCTGCGGAATGATTCTGTTCAAGGGTGTGACGGGAGCTTTCGAGGCAGGGTATTGAAGCTGAGAAGAAATTAAAAAGCATGGAATGTTTCCCAAAGACGACTGGCGAAAGCGATGCCATTGGTTGAATGCAGCTCGGATCCGAGGCAGATGCTCTTGCTCAGATCGCGGCGTCACAGAGTCAGGCTAAACGCAAGCGCCCTTAGGCATAAGCTGGAGTACTGCTGAAGGGGAAGAAGAACGCCCTGAGCTCGCTAATCAGGATTGCCTTTGCAGCAAGAAGTCACAGCGAGCAGCAGAAGAAGGAGAAGGCAGATACCATTGTCTATAGAAACGGTTCTGATATCTGCGACATCCGTTTCGCGAGCACTATCACTTCTGCATCATGCAAGCATCCACTCACCCGTTGCTCTCAACGGGAGCACCGGATAACCCCAGCGCTCCATCTTTGACAACACGTCTTAGCGGAGTCTACGACCAGATTGCGTCCCCTGAAGCGAAGGAAGCTGTTGATTTAGATGGCCTTGACTTGTCAGAAATCCTTGAGGGTACAAGGGGGTCTTCTTCACAGGTTGATAGTAGTCTTGGAGCACCTCAGAGCCCTGAGCAAGACACCTCCCTCAACAAAGGTCCCTGGTCCCGGGAAGAAGATGATCTGCTACGGCTCTTTGTTCAGGTGAGCTGCTAATCCAAGCACGGGTGCAGAACGTTCTTATTCTCTGCATCATGGAGCTCTACTACCATCATCGTCGGTTCCAAAAATATCAGCTGGATATTTCTTCGTCGTAAGTTACTCAGTAATTGTTTCAAAGATTGAATCTTCGATGCACAGATTGTCTGTCGCATACAATCAGTATGCGGCGCGCTGGTTTTGCAGGCTTACGGCAAGCGAGGTTGGAAAGTGGTCAAGGAAAAGGCAGGTCTTCGGCGAAGCGCAAAAAGTTGCGCCAGGCGATATGAAGACCACCTTCATCCTCGGCTCAAAAGTGAGCCCATCGCAGGAGAAGAGGGGATTCTCATACTGAATCTGCAAAAAGCGCTCGGCAACAAATGGTACGCTTCTGCTCTGGTCTGACTAGTCAATCCTTGCTTATTACGAATCATTGAAGGGGAAACAAGCTAGAGTGTACGAAAAAACTCCTTGAAGGCTATAGATCAGTTGGAAGAGATCGGACGAATTTTGCCTCCCTTCCAGATACCCGAGGAGATTCAAGTATTCGTTAGGGACAACAAATATTTCATTTTCACTAATTGGAAATACTATTGGAACTTCATTCCGCCATCTAAGTGGATTGTGCACATCTAGTTTAGTTAACAGGTATGCACAGTTTTGTCCCAATGGTTTGGCACCATATCTGGCTGGTGATTTTAGAAAATATGCACATACTACGCCGGGCGGCACAAAATCGAGAACAGATTGGAATAACCAATCGGTTGGGTGGTCTTCTTCATATAGAATAAATGCTTATGGAGGTAGGGTATTTAAAGAAGTAACTAACAGACCATATTCCTCATCAAAATTACAAATTCGACAAGGTTCAACTGTTATGATTGAAAGCGAAATAATAGATTTAAATAACACATTTGGAATATTTCAATTTTATACCGCACATAATCCGTATAATGTTGCGACTGATGAAACTTGGCATATAGTAGTTCAGCATCTTTATGCCGGTAC
>JANYEO010000034.1 GCA_025363025.1 Opitutia bacterium | reverse complement strand
GTACTGGACCTTCGAGGCTCGACTATTAACGGCTAAAAGAATGCATTATTTAACTACATATCTGCATAGCGCATCCGGAGCATGTTGTTGAATGCTAGGACTTTATTTTTGCGACGGCGTACGGCGCAGGGTTTTTCAAAGTAACGTTTTGCGCGGGCATCACGCAGAATCCCTTCCCGGTCTAGGCGCTTTTTTAAGCGGCGGAGGGCTTTATCAACGGTTTCGCCTTTGCGAATTTTGACTTCAATCGGCATGTTAGTGAAATTAAGAAAATGAGCGGCGATTAGAACTGTGCTCAAGGGATAGGTCAAGTGTTTAATGAGAGGACCGTGCAGAATGCCTTTCTTTTGAGTTTCTAGTCGGTTGACGCCTCTCGAGTGCTTTAGTATACTCGTTACTTCGCCCTACAAATTCCTCAAAATCAAGACATTCTGACAGCGATCTTTAAAGTAAATGTTTTTAGTATGTAAGATGAGGCAAAAGTTTCTTCCGGACTGGACAGGTGTTGTTAGCTTTTACACACTCATTATTTTATAGAATATGGCTTTAGTATCTCAATCGACGTTGGATAAAACCGTGGCAAATAAGCTGGAGGGGGGCGCCTGGAAAGAAGCGGCCCTTCGAGTATTTAAAATTGAAGCCGAAGCGATTGAGGCCATGGGGCAGCGTTTGGATACGGTTTTTGGAGAAGTAGTGGAACGGATTGCTAAAAGCCAAGGCAAAGTGGTGATTTTAGGCATTGGTAAGTCCGGCCTTGTGGGGCAAAAAATTGCGGCCACCTTGTGTAGTACAGGCACGCCGGCGGTTTTTTTGCATGCGGCAGAAGCGTTGCATGGGGATTTAGGTATTTACTGCCCAGGAGACCCGACAATTTTAATTTCTAAAAGTGGGAGTACGGCTGAGTTGGTGCGGTTGATCCCCACGCTTCGTGAATTTGAGTCCCCTTTAATTGGTATATTGGGCAATGGGGCCTCTCCCATTGGACGCTCCATGGACTATGTCTTAGATGCGAGTGTGAGCATGGAGGCGGACCCATTGGGGATTGTGCCGACCACCAGTGCGCTTGTGGCGATGGCGATGGGGGATGCTTTGGCAGCTGCTCTTATGCAGGCCCGTGGTTTTAAGGAGCAAGATTTTGCCAGGTACCACCCAGCGGGGCAATTGGGGCGGAATTTAAGCCTTAAAGTACAAGATGTCATGCATGCTATGGACCGTGTTGCAGTTGTGGCGCTTGATACTCCTTTGAGGCATATCGTCATCGCGCTTTCCGAATATCCTTTAGGGGCTGCGTGTGTGCTTGATAAAGTAGGGGCTTTATTGGGCCTGATTACAGATGGAGACATTCGCCGTGCGCTTACAAACCATGAGGATATCCGCCCTTTAAAAGCAGTTGATATTATGACGCCTACGCCGATACATACTTTTCCTGAAGTTTCTCTGGGCGAGGCTTTGAAGCAAATGGAGGATCGCCCTAGTCAGATAGCGGTATTGCCGGTTGTTGAGGCCGGGGGGGTTAAATGTTTAGGTTTGCTCAGGATACATGATGCTTATCAGCCCCATTTGCTGTAAAAGACCGTTGAGAATGCTTTGAAGAGACCGTTGCATAATGGCTCGCACTATCTATAAAAAGGCTGGTTGATTCAAAATTTTGAATTTCTCATGGCCCGTGCCTTTGATTTTCACTAAACTCAACTCACTTCAATCAATTATTCCCGATTTCCTGACAATTTGGGCAGAGCGAAGCCCGGTGAACCTTACAAACGGCCTGCATCGCGTTATACACGATCGCTTTCAATAAAAATTCGGTCTCACTAATAATAAGTCATCACTTAATAAATTCAAGTCGCTAATAACAAAAGGCATTCACGTTTCAACCTTTTCCCTCATTTTCTACTCATTATGCAGCGGCCTCATGATAGCCCTTCGTCTCTATTGATCACTTTTTTGCTAGGCAGTTTATCTCTTTTACGCCATAATTTCGATTTAAATGTTAAAAAAACGACAAACACCCTCTGTTTGACTAGGGTGAAACACCGATTTCATGGGAATTAATTTTTATTTGGGTACTTTTTTACTTCCATTCCGAGGAAACCTGTCTTATAGTCCCGCAAATATGGAGGCAGCTTATTAGAAATATTTTCAAATCGCAGGTGTTCTGCGTGGCTGATTTTATTACTTTAACCCCCTATTGAACAACACTTATCATGAGTACATCAAAACCACTAATCCTCGTCGTTGAGGACGAAAAAAATTTAGCCACACTGTTGGCTGAACAACTCGATCAAGCCGGTATGGACGCCCAAGTTTGTCCCCGTGCAGAGGCAGCTGGCCGCTTTTTAGAGCGCAATTCGGCTAATCTCATGTTGCTAGACGTGAGCCTGCCCGATCGTTCAGGGTTTGCTTTCTTTGAAGAGCTTCAGCAAAAAAACGTTAATTTGCCCACCATTTTCTTGACTGGAAGTGCAGCCGAGGCCGACAAATTGCGGGGCCTTCGCTTAGGTGCAGATGACTACATGACAAAGCCCTTCAGCTGTGCAGAGCTTGTAGCTCGTATCCAAGCCGTTCTTCGCCGTACAGAAACTGTTCGGGATCAACAAATGGCCAAAGGCACGCAGCTCAGCCGCGAGCCCTTTACCTTCTGTGGCGCTACCATCAATCCTAATCGGATGGAGATCGACTTTGGCGGCAAAGGTACGGAGAAGATCGGTCGTAAAGAGCTTGGCATCTTGTCTTACCTTTCTCAAAACCCCGGCACTGTTGTTAGCCGCCGTAGCTTAATTCACGCAGTATGGGGCATTCATGCAGATGTTCGTAGCCGCTCGCTCGACCAATACGTGGTACGCATTCGCCTTGCCTTCGTTCGCCATCATTGGAATACGGATCCTTTCCGCACTGTTCATGGCGTAGGTTACATTTACGATCCCCTGGCCGAAGTACCATCAGTTGGCTCCTCTGAATAAGCTAATGCGTTATTTTG
>JANYEO010000247.1 GCA_025363025.1 Opitutia bacterium | reverse complement strand
GGATTAGATTTGAAATCATTTTTCAAGATGTGCAATCCCGTCTTGGTGGATCAGCGGATCAAATGGTCGACCGAAGAACTATGTGTACATACGTGTGACACCCGATCTGCTGCTTTCGCCGGCAAGGGGGGTGTATTTCTCCTTGACAACTGTTGTTTTTTTGCGGCGGCGGCGGTGCCGCCGACATCGCTCACATTTGCGGGGCATATAAAAACGGCAGGCCCACCTGTTTACCAAGATCAGTTGGACCTCGGCCTTAAGAGCGGCTCTCTTCCACCAGTGTTTTGTGCAAGTGCAACAAGGTAGGTCTTTTTTTCCTTCTCACTCGTAAATAAAATTTTGTCTGGCAATCGCTTTTTCTCTAGTTGCCACTAGGCTAATGCTTTTATTTTTATTTAAATCATTGACCGGGTGGCAACTACTAGATTGAGCGCACTCTCTCTTCAGAAACTATTGTTCTTGTCCTGCAATAGCTTTTTCCTCTAGTTACAACTAGGCTAATGATTTTATTTTTTATTTTTAATCATTTGCTTCGGTGGTAACTATAGGAGTGAGCTCACTCTCTCGCTCTCTCTTCACTCTTCTTGTCATTCAATTTCCCTTGTCTCTGTTAACTGCTGAAAAATCTTTTCCAGATGCGCAAACTTCTCCTCCTGGTCCTCTTCCTCCTCCTCATCTACTTCACCCCACCCTGCCGCACTTCTGGTCGATTCTTGACGGGAGCAGCACGAATTGGGGCGGGGGCGAGAGCAGCGACAACGGCAAGTCGTGCAGCAGGCTTCACTCGAGCGGTTTCCCTCCTCGGAGATCGCACGGTGGATCTCGTTCGATCGGTGGGAAGAGCGGCCGGAACGGCGGGAGCGACAGCTGGCAGAGCAACTGCGGGAAACGGTCAGCACATCAATGACTTGTTCAATCGAATCGTCGCAATTCAGAGGAACGTCCCAAAGATGAAGGTGGCTGCAGCTGCTGGAGGAGGAGGAGTAGTTACGGCGGGGGTTGGGGGAACAATATATGGCATAATCAAAGAGACTGCTCCATCGCTTCCGGCCCTTCTCTCCGCTGGAAAAGACGTCGTTTCTAGCGGAAAGGAGGTTGTCTTGCAAACAAAAAAAGTCTTGCTGCCGGGCGGAGAGACAAGGAGGAAGAAGACACCGAAAGCAACAACACCCGCTCCAGGTGTTCTAGCGCTAGCGACCGCGACCGACGCCGACTACGACTACAACTACGAGGACGACTTCGACTCCCAACCCACACCTTGGCACCATAACTCCAACCTTGACTATGGCCTGGGTCGTCGTCGTCGCTCTCGTCGACATGCGATCTCCGAGTCCGAGGAAGACCTGGACCGCAACTACGAGGGTGAGGAGTCAAGGTGGGCCAGCTCCAACGAATTCCCCATCGACTACGTCGAGGTAAAGAGAAGAGTCAAGAGGAGGATTTTGACGCCGCGGCCGCCGAGCGTAATGAGGGGGACGAAAAGAATTGGTTGGTTTCCGCGAACAATTAGAGCGAAATCTCCTGGCATGAAGCTGCCGAATCCGATCCTCGACTTCTATCCCAGCGTCGACCTCGACACGATAACCGCGACGTTCGTTGACTTGTTCTGGCCAGAATCATCAGCCCAGATCAAGGACAACATCAGGTGGGAGCTGGACATGCTGCCAACACCCGTGTGGGAGTTTCGCACTGGATTGCGAGCGCTCGGGATCCCGCCAGACCTGCGCCCGGATCATTTGCAGACATTACTAGAAAAACACTATCAAGTAATTATATTTTAATTTTTTAAATTTTTTTCTGAACGCTTTTTCTTTCAATAACTTTTTCCTAGTCCCTCACTTTGTTGGTGGAGGAAGTCTCGCAAGGGGCGACAGTGGGGTTGGAAGTCAGGAGAGAAGAAGAGATGGGCAAGTTAACTAGAAAAATCGTTAACACATCTGGCAAACTTCACATTGCTTCTAGTCAACGAAGAGAGAAACAACGGCAGCAGCAGCGGTGGAGGTGGCAACACGGAGGAGGGAGGAGAGATCGAATACGACGAGGTGGTGGATTTCGTTCGGTCTGCTGGGCGAGTAGCAACAGAACTCAAGAACACCGGCACGAGCTACAACGACTTCGCCGACGCCGTCTTCAGCAGCAGCGGAGGAGAGAGTCAAGACGAGGAGCAAGAGAAGAGCGAGGGTGAGTAAGGTTACAGTCAAGTCCGCCAGCGTAGACGTGAGCAACGGTGCAGTAGGGACAGACGCCGACGCCACCACCACCGCCGCCGCACACAAGAGTGTGGAGGAAGGAGGAGAGAGCGTCGGCGCCAGCGTTGGGGGAGGACAGAAGCTACTTGAGCGACGTCGTGAGCTGGGCTGGAGCAGTCGCTCAACGGCGGACTCAGACAGAGCAAGCTGGGAGAAGGCTGACCAAAAGCTTTGAGGAAAAAAATTAATTTTTTTTCGTTGTTTTAATTTTTTTATTTTTTACCATAGGACGCGGAGAGAGAGGAGGGAACTCCTCCCCCAAGCGCAGAGACAGTGAGAGAGGGGAGCGAGGTGGACGACAACGAGGAAGAGAGAGCTCCTCCCCCGATCGCGACAACCACCGCAGCACCCCCACTTGTGTCTGAAAGCAACGAAGTGAGTAGAATTGGGAGAATTGTATTTTTTCAAAACTATTGCC
>JANYEO010000221.1 GCA_025363025.1 Opitutia bacterium | reverse complement strand
GATCGTTTAGGACGTTGCATGGAAAAGCTTAAGCCGAAGTAAGCTTATGAACAATAGCTTCTTAGCCTAAAACACCACAAGCTTCAATCTACAACCTTATCGCTTTTAGTGGGACTCCCTCAGCCACCAGTTCAAATCCTGCAACACAACCCCTGTGCCATTCGCCACTGCACTCAAAGGATCATCTGCTACTACCACGGGCAAGCCCGTAGCTTCACTAAGGAACATATCTAAATTGCGAATCAAAGCTCCACCACCGGCAAGAACAATCCCGCGGGTTACCAAATCGGCGGATAACTCAGGCGGGCAACGCTCCAAGGCATGGCGAACGACTTCTAAAATCGCATTAAAGGTATCCGATAAAGCCTCACGAATTTCTTGGGAGGTAATATATAAAGTCTTAGGTAAGCCCGCAACGCTATCACGCCCCTTAACTTCTATAGATAGCTCTTGCTCAAGGGGATAAGCGGACCCAACGGCGACTTTGATCTCCTCGGCTGTACGTTCCCCAATCATCAAATTATAGGCCCGCTTCATGTAATTAATAATCGAACTATCGAGCTCATCCCCCCCCACTCGAATACTCCGACTAAAAACAACCCCTGCCAAAGAAATAATAGCAACTTCTGTCGTCCCACCGCCGATATCAACAATCATATTGGCAACTGGGTCCTCAATCGGGAGCCCCACCCCAATAGCTGCAGCCATAGGTTCTTCCAGCAGAAGAACTTCCCGGGCTCCCGCATTAATAGCAGATTCTTTAACCGCGCGGCGCTCTACCTCCGTAATTCCTGATGGGACAGCAATAACTACCCGAGGCGGTATGCGCATATTATGGGACACTTTTTTAATAAAGTGCCGAAGCATGGCCTCTGTAATTTCAAAATCGGCAATAACGCCATCCTTCATCGGGCGCAGCGCTGTAATATTGCCTGGGGTACGCCCCAGCATTTGCTTAGCCTCTGTCCCGACTGCCCGCACCTTGCGCGAGCTATTATTAACGGCCACCACACTAGGCTCCCGCAGAACGATGCCTTTGTCTTTAAGAAAAACAAGGGTATTCGCCGTACCAAGGTCTATCCCAATATCATGTGAAAGCAGTGAGCCAAAAAATTTACCGAACATACACGCGTGTGTGCCTAGGGGAAAAGCCCCCTTGTAATGGCCTCTTAGGTATTTCCCGAAATGCGCCTATTGTCAAAACCTAAAACAAACAGATCCTAAATAAGCCTTCTATTAACCCATAACTTTCGAAGCGGCTTTTATGCCTTCACGAATCCTGCGGGCGACTTTCATCATATAGGCCATATTGTGAAGAGTTAAGAGCTGACCGGAAAGCAGCTCCCCCGCTTTAATTAAGTGATGAATATAGCTGCGGGTAAATTGCTTGCAGGTAGGGCAAGTACATGTAGGGTCCAGCGGATTTAAGTCTTCCTTAAAGCGGGCATTTTTTAAATTTAAATGCGGCCGGCCGTCTGCAAACTCAGGATCAATAAGAGCGCCTCCGTGGCGAGCCAGGCGTGTGGGGTGAGTGCAATCAAAGGTGTCCATCCCCAGGGTAACGCCGTTAACAATATCACTTAAGCCGCCAATCCCCAGCAGGTGCGTTGGGCGCTCTGGGTGTAAATGCTCGGCAGCCATCGCGACGACTTCGTGCATTTGATCTTTATCCCCCCCCAAAGACCCACCAACCGCTTGCCCAAAAAAGGCTTCACTCGCAACAAACTGGGCACTCTCTTTACGTAAATCAGGATAAACGCCTCCTTGAACGATTCCATAAAGGGCTTGTTTGCCGGTATGCGTACGGGCGAACTCGGCTAGGCTGCGTTTTTCCCACCGGTGACTGAGGTGCATGGAGCGCTCGGTATAGGCTTTATCCGAATGAAAGGGCGTGCATTCGTCTAAAACCAAGACAAGATCTGCCCCTAATTCTCGCTGAGTTTGCATCGCACGTTCGGGGGTTAAGAAGACTTTTTGCCCATCTAAATAGGAGCGAAAAATAGCGCCTTCTTCTGTAATTTTAAGCGTAGATTTGCCCCATGGGGTAGAACGCCGCCCCTTAATTTCCCCCGCAACGCTACCATGGCCTAAGCTAAAGATTTGAAAGCCTCCAGAATCCGTCAGCATAGGCCCCTCCCACCCCATAAAGCGGTGAAGGCCGCCGTGGGCTTCTACAATTTTGCCTCCGGGCTGAAGGAGTAAGTGATAAGTATTACTCAAAATAATATCTACCCCCGCCTCTTTTGCCTGGGCTGTAGTCACCCCTTTTAATGCGGCTTTTGTACCGCAAAAAATAAAGTTGGGCGTTTCGATCGTCCCATGAGGAGTTTCTAAAAGGCCAACGCGTGCCTTTGTTTTTGGATCCCGGTGAGTGATGGTGAATTTAAAATCTGGATAATTCATTTTAGCCATAACACCTAATGATGCTTTTCAGGAAATAACAGGAAAAACATACGGAAATGAAATAAAGGATATTTTTTTGGCGCTGTACTTAAGGTGGCCGCTTGAAGAATGCTGTGATTTTGAAGAGATTTCGAGTGGAGGCGCGCGGAGCGTACGTTTTAGTACGTGAGCACGGTGATACTCGAAAGCATTCAAAAGCATGTATTATGCAACGGGCACTGGGCTAAAATTAGAATACAGAGAACTACCTGAAACTGGCATCACTCGGGAGAAAAGACTTCTAATCTTGTAAGATTTGCTTAACCCCATTGGCAGTGGAATCGGACGGGACCGCAACCCAGGGAACGGTGCCGTCGGTAGGACGTGAGTATTGTTGAATGATTAAACATTAAGGTGGATGCATAGTAAGAAAAGATTTCATGGCTCCATTATAGCACAGGGGTTGTAATTTTTTGCATACAAAATCACGTCTCTTTGATAGCGGATACTAAAAAGGCCTTTTTAGGTGTTTTTTCTTTGATACATACACGAAAATACTTACAAAAAAGCTAAGTATTTCTATGTAGATTATCACCAAGAAGACAGTAGGCAAGGCAATGAAGTCACGAAATTTACACTATTTACAATCCACCTGCGAACGTTTCTTATAATAAGCGGCGCTAATGACATATCGCTCTGCCCAGGTGCGGACTTTTGCGCGTTCTTCTAGTGTTAACGTCCGTACGATTTTGGCAGGCAGCCCCATGACCATCGACCCGGGGGGGATGTGCATACCGGGAGGGACGAGGGCCCCGGCACCAATAATGCTTTGGGTGCCGATAATAGCGCCGTCAAGCACGGTTGCATGCATACCGATAAGGCACTCTGCCTCTACTTGGCAGGCATGGAGGATGGCGCCATGGCCGACTGTTACGTAAGCGCCTAGAAGGGTTGGATGATCATCTGATAAATGAATGACAGCCCCGTCTTGGATATTACTCCCCTCTCCGATTTCTATAAAATTAATATCGCCCCGTAAAACGGCTGTTGGCCAAACACTGGTGTGCGGACCGAGACGAACATCCCCTATGACGTGTGCGCCTGGAGCAATATAGGCGGTATCATGAATTGTGGGCGGGCGTTCTAAAAAAGTCTGTAAACGAGCGTGAAGCGAGGAGGATGACATGAAAGTAAATAAAACAAAAAGGCTATAAACTTTGAATGATCGGCATTTATAGCCAGATCGCATGTATTATAGCTTTTTCAAAAATATATAGAATTTCAATTTTCAAGCCTTCGAGATTATTTAGAGGCCGCATGCAGAATGCTTGAATTTTGAAGAATTTGTAGGGCGAAGCGACGAATGTACATGCGGTAATTGAGGAGTAACAACCGACCAAAAATTCGAAATCAAAGCATTATGCAGTGATCGCTAATTGGCAACAAACGTCCCCCCCAATTCCCGCGCACATTTCTCGTGGAGGCCGATAAGCTCCGACAAAAGGTCTTCTGTCGTTACATCCCTTAAAGCATGGGCTAAGACCAAAGCTGCACGAATGGCTTTAACGGTTTGATGATGCCCAACCCCTGCATGGCAGACCATGGCGGCAGCATCCATTGCGGGATTAGCTTCGGCTATCGTAGATAAGGATTGATACTCAGAATACGTTGCAGCAGCCCGGCTGCCCATGGCCCGGATGCGAGCGGCAATTTCGTCCAAAGCTTCGCTGAGTTCGCGGTAATGTTCCTCAAATAGGCGATGCAGGGTTTGGTGTCGTGGGCCCGCAATATTCCAGTGAAAATTGCGACTCATCAAATAAAGGGTAAATGTATCGCTGAGGACTTGGTTTAATGCATGAGCAAGATCTGCACGGGTAGCGCAATTTTCTTGAACAGCAAGGGGTTGGGTAAGGGTCGCCATAAAGAGAGTTTTAAGAGATGTCCATCCTGTGTTATACACTAGTTATTCACAAGGCTAAAATTTACATAAGCCACTGAAAACAGGCGATTTACGATTTTAATAAACCGAAACACTAAAAGTAACTCCCCGAAATACAATAGCTTAAATAATGATGATCCTAAGGAATCATACTCATATAAAAAGGGCCTTAGGATTGCAAGCCTTTCGCAATGGGACCGCTGCATAATAGCTTATTAAAATAAAAAGCCATTGTTTTGGAGTTTTCTATTGCTGGGATTATTTAGAGGCCGATTGCAAAATGCTTTGATTTTGAGGAATTTGTAGGACGGAGTGACGAGTGTACATACAGTACTCGAGGAATGACAACCGACCAAAAACGCAAAAGAAAGG
>JANYEO010000214.1 GCA_025363025.1 Opitutia bacterium | reverse complement strand
CCTTTGAAAAGGCGCTTAATATCAACTCCTTTGCCACTGGGTATCCGTGCTTTAGATGCCGTCCTTACGTGTGGGGAAGGCCAGCGTATGGGTATCTTTGCTGCAGCCGGCGGGGGGAAGAGTACGCTGCTTGGTCAAATTATTCGTAATACTCAGGCCGAAATTGTAGTCTTAGCCCTCATTGGGGAGCGTGGCCGCGAGTTGCGTGAGTTTATGGAGCGCGACTTAGGGGAAGAGGGCTTGGCTAAGTGTGTAGTCGTTGTTTCAACCTCAGAGCGCCCTTCGATGGAGCGGCTAAAGGCGGCTTATGTGGCTACTTCTGTTGCCGAGTATTTTAGGGATCAGGGCAAAAAGGTGCTTTTGCTTATGGATTCTGTTACCCGGTTTGCCCGTGCACAGCGGGAGATTGGCCTGGCCGCGGGGGAGCCGCCTACACGCCGTGGGTTTCCTCCATCCGTTTTTGAGACGTTGCCACGTCTTATGGAGCGGGCCGGGCAGTCAGAGCACGGTTCTATTACGGCTCTTTATACTGTGTTGGTTGAAGGGGATGACATGACAGAGCCCATTGCGGATGAGACGCGGTCTATTTTGGACGGCCACATTATTCTTTCCCGGAAGCTGGGGGCGGCCAATCATTATCCTGCTATTGATGTACTGGCCAGTGTTAGCCGGGTCATGGATAGTATTGTGCCGGATGAGCACCGCAAGGCGGCTAAGCGCGTACGCGAGCTTTTGGCTAAATATCAAGAAGTAGAGCTCTTAGTCCGTATTGGTGAATATAAAAAAGGGGCCGATGCCTTGACGGATGAAGCTTTAGAAAAAGTAGGGGCGATCAATAAATTTTTGTGCCAAGGGCTTCATGATATGGCGCCTTATGATGAAACCGTTCAAAACCTATTACGGGTTGTGAGGTAAAAAACTATGGCTGCATACCCTTTAAATGACCTTCTACGTGTGCGTGTACTGCGTGAGGACCGTGCAATGGAGGCCGTTTTGTCTGCCCAGCGGAAACTTGAGGAAGCTATTCGTTATTTAGAGGCCCAGCGGGAAGCTTTGGCCAGTTTTCATAGTTTTCGTTTAAATGAAGAGGTACGCCTTTATGGTACGATTATGGGCAAAAAGGTTAGTCGTAACTTTGTAGAGGAAGTATTGGCAGGGGTGACTTCCCTCCGGCATCAAGAGTTGGCGCATGAAGAGCGGGTTCGAGAGGCTGAAGCGGGAGTAGTGGCTGCGCAAACAACTTTAGCGAATGCGAAAATAGCTTATCAAGAGGCCATTAAAAGCCGTCAAAAAATCGAAGAACATCGGGTCATTTGGACGGAGGAATTTTTAAAAGAACAAGAATTTTATTTGGAAAAAGAGCTCGAAGATTTTCGCCGAAGAGAGAATGATAATGAAGACGTCAGTACAGATGATGATGCTTTATCGGCCTAAGCCCTTTAAATTTTATACGCCTATATTACCCTTACTTTACCCCTTATGGATTCTACTAAACTTAATGCCTCTCAGCTTAATCAAATCAAACAACAAGATCCATCTGCTCAGCAGAGTAATAATGCTGTAGATTCTGCCGAAGATGCTGCTTTGGCGGCTCAGGCGGCCCTTTTTAAGCAATTGCTTCAAGGGGGTAATCTAGCGGGGGCTGCAGGGGTAGACGTATCAACTAATCCTACTATGGACATTAGCAAATATTTATCTGCCGGTATGGCGGCCAATCCTGGGGCGCTTAATAATTTGGATGCCGCAGCTCTCCAGGAATTACTGGCCAATCTTCAATCTCAATCCGGGATGGAGGCACTGGTTGAAGAGCTGAAACAGGCTTTATCGAAGAAAAATCAAAGCACAGAAGCACAAAACCCGGCCAATGTTATTTTGCAAAACATGATGGGCCCTACATTGCAAGGCCTTGAAGCGAAGCCAGTGGCTCCGGAAAGCCGTATTGCGAGTATGGTGGATACGGTGGCGCAAACGATTATGGTTTCTAACCCGCAGCTGAGTGGGAATAAGGAGCAAGTACTCATTGTTTTAAAGCCAGACGTGCTGCCTGGGGCTCAAGTAATGCTTTCTCGCGAAAATGGCGCCCTTCAAGTAGTTTTTCAGGTCAGTGTTAAGGATAGTGCAAATTTTCTGGCTCAAAATCAAGCGGCTCTTCAAAACTTTTTAGTTGGGCGCTTAGATGAGCCCGTTCATGTCCGTGTTCAAGAAGTGACGACGACGGCGCAAGGCTCTCAATCGGGTGATAATGAAGGGCGTTCCCGTGGGGAATATATACCGGAGGATGATACAACCGCTTAAGGGTTGAATTCGACATTTTGTTATTGTTTACTCTAAGGCATTATTATTTCTTAAGCTTTACCTCGTGACCCCAGTTTTCCCGCAGCTTTCCCCATCCCGTACACGTGCGCTTAATATTTTGCAAGGGCATGCGCGAGTGGCTTCTTTTTCCTGGGG
Source organism: Opitutia bacterium (assembly GCA_025363025.1). Taxonomy (GTDB): domain Bacteria; phylum Verrucomicrobiota; class Verrucomicrobiia; order Opitutales; family JANYEO01; genus JANYEO01. The sequence goes on along the minus strand of JANYEO010000214.1, from coordinate 3,902 downwards.
AGGGAAGGCTTTTTCAATGCGTTTTAAGGGTGCAGCTGAGGCTTACGAGCCGAGTATAGGGCTTGTATTAGACTTTGGAGGTTCTCCATTGTCAATTGGGCTTAAAAATTGGCCCATTCTTTCTTTAAATGAAGCCGGGCTTGAGGTTGCAGACCTAGCCTTGCTACCATCACCCATTGCTACCGCTTTGCTCGAGGCGGCCCTTGGGCCTTGGCTGGAAGGGCTTTCTCGTGTGTGTAGTGCCACGGTAGGGCTTAGCCAGCTGGAGCTTTCTGGCCTTTCCCCGACTCCAGGGGAGCGTTTGGAGTTTGCTATTGTACATCAGTCTACGGGGCTACCCTGGGCGGATGGGTGCGTTTTTATAAGTGACGCTCTTTTAGAAGCAGTTGCCAATTTATGGGCTCAGGTGCCTCAGGAAAAACAGGAAAGCTTTCCAGATCTTCCTTTTCAACTGAGGGTAGAGGCCGGCCGTCAAACGCTGACGTATACGGAGTTTCAATCTCTAAAGCAGAATGATATTATTTTTGCAAACGAAGCCCTATCCCCTGAAAAAGGGTCCTTTATTCTTAGCCTTGCCGGGCGCCCCATGTTTACGGCGGAGGCTAGCGGCCCTTCCATTACTTTAAAAAAAGCCATGTCTCCTGATACTCCTTCTTTAGCCGGGCAATCAACTGCCTTGGATGATTTACCAATTGATCTTCAATTTTCGCTCGGCGAAAAGCAAGTGACGTTGCAAACTTTGCGCTCCCTTAAAGCCGGGTATACGTTTGAGCTGGATCAAGCACCAAACGGCCCTGTTTCTTTGTATGTAGGTAATCGCATGGTAGCCCAGGGGGAGCTTGTAGATGTTGGCGGCAAGCTCGGGGTGCGTTTAACCGCTATAGGGGAAGCCGCTTCTGTGCCACAGGGTTCAAGTAATGTCTTTCAGTCGGATGAAGACCGCTGATGCGTTGCAAACTATTGTTGTTGAATTTCAAGTCATGCAGTCCTAGTCGGTACTCAGTTTAATAATGCTATTTTACCCATTGCTAGCCGTTACCGAAGCCGCAGCGGATAAGGCTTATAGCCTCAATCTTTCGGATCCTTATACGCTAATGACAGTGCTGATTATGCTGTCTTTGGCCCCCTTCTTCATCATGATGGTGACTTCTTATTTGAAGTTAGTCGTGGTGCTCAGCCTTATTCGGAATGCTTTGGGTATTCAGTCTATCCCTCCCAATATTGTGCTTAATGGCTTAGCGATTGTTTTAAGCGTTTATGTCATGGCCCCTGTAGCTCAGGAAACTTACGCATTGCTGGAGACGAAACAGCTCGAAGGCAAAAATATCCATAAAGTGAAGGATGCTCTATATGAATCTCGCGTACCCCTTCAGCAGTTCCTTTATCGTCATAGTGCTAAACAGGACCGCGCATTTTTCTTAAAATCTGCCGCCGTTTTATGGCCTGAAAAGCAAGCTACTTCACTCAAAGAAGATGACTTTATGGTGCTTGTCCCCGCCTTTACGGTTACAGAGCTGAGCTCGGCTTTTGAAATTGGATTTTTGACTTATCTGCCCTTTGTTATTATTGATTTAATAATCTCAAATATCCTGCTCGCCATGGGGATGATGATGATCTCGCCCACCGTTATTTCCCTGCCTTTTAAGCTTTTGTTATTTGTGCTAGTCAATGGGTGGAGCCGTTTGATCCAAGGCATAGTGCTGACGTACCGTTAATTTCCTTTCACTTGGCTTCTATAAAAGCATCCATTTGTTGTCCAACATAAAGCCCTTGAGCGGCTTCGGGCAGTGCGTAGATGACTTGGAAGACGCGGGTGTCCACTAGCTGCGTTGTCACCCCCGTTAAGTTTTGCTTGGGGAGGACATAAGGTTCTATACGGATGAATTGAAGGGGGTATTGTTTTTGGCTATCTCCTCGCGCAGTGGCATAGGCAACAGCTTCTTTAATAAAACGGGGCACATCTTTGTCATCGATATCGACCCTTAAATGCAATGGGTTAATAGATCCAAATATAAGGAGCGGTTCTTTAGCTCCATTATTTTGGGCAAACTCTCCTTCACGTATATTCATGCGCAGGACAGTCCCTTTAATCGGGGCCTTCACCACAATACGCTCGAGCTCTACTTCAACGACTTTTAAATTAGCTTCGGCGAGCTCCAGGTTGGCTTTAGCAACATCAATATCTTTAACCCAAGTTCCTGCCTTTAAGAGGTCGAGGTTATGTTTTGTTTCTGATAATTGAGCCTGGGCCAAGCGGTAGCCGAGTTTGCGAATGAGGAGGGCTTCTTCTCCAATCGCCCCAGTCCCTTCGAGGGGGGCTACATTTTGCCATAAAAGTTTTGCTTGCTCTAGAAGGAATTCCGTTTCTTTAACCCGGGCTTCGGCTGGAGGGACGGTTTCAGGCCTTGGGTGAGCCTCGAGTAGCGCTACTTGGGCCTTTGCGAGGTCAACCGCGGCTTGGAGTTGGGCTTGTTGAGCTAGGTAAATGCGGGAGTCTAAAGAAAAGAGGGGGGCCCCTGCTTCAACCGTGTCCCCAGCCTTAACGTACACGTGGGCAATGGTGCCTGAAAGGGGAGTGCCGATGGCAATATTTTCCGATGCAGCTTCGATGAGGCCTGCACCTGCTACGGCCAAGGCAAAAGGGGAGTGCGGGGGGAGTTTATTCGGAAGTGTGTGTGTATTATTCGGTGTTCCCTTAAAAACAATGATGATTGCGAAAAATAGGCAAATTATTGCTAGCGCCCCATAAATATAAGGGCTGCGCAGTTGGTTTTTGTGGAACCATGTGGGAAGTGTGGGACGATTAATTGGCATAATCTGTACGAGTAATAACCCCATCATTCATATGGGCAATGGTGTGGGCAAAAGGGAAAATACGTTCATCGTGTGTTACCACAATGATGGCCCGCTCTGGGCTTAAAACTGTTTTTGACAATAGCTCCATAACAGAATGCCCTGTTTGGGCATCTAGGGCAGAGGTTGGCTCATCGCATACAATTAGCCGGGGTTCATGCACAATGGCCCGGGCAATAGCCACTCGTTGTTGCTCTCCGCCGGAGAGTTCCGCTGGGCGTGCCAGTAGTCGCTTTTTAAGTCCTAAGGTTGTCAGTACCTGTTCACTTTTCGCGAGAGCCACTTCCCATGGGGTGCCAGCTGCTAGTAAGGGAATAGCCGCATTTTCAGCCGCGGTGAGGGCTGGTAGTAAGTTGTAAGATTGGAATACAAACCCAATATTATCGCGCCGGAAGAGGAGCCTTTGGCTTGCTGATGCTTTCGCAGGGTCTTGGTTTAGTATGTTTAAGTGGCCCGCTGTTGCATCCAAAAGGCCTGTAATTACCGATAGTAAAGTCGTTTTCCCACAGCCTGAGGGGCCTACTAAAAGGGTTAATTTACCCAGCTGTGCTCGAAAGTTAATGCCGCGGAGTGCATGTACAGCTGTTTCTCCTTCACCAAATGTTTTGGTAAGGTTTTCACAGAGGATGGCATAGGTTTTATCGTCCATTTAGAGACCGTTGCATAATAGCGATTTTCAACAAAATACACACTATTTGATTTTTTTAAACACTCGGGATTATATAGAGACCGCATGCAGAATGTCTTAATTTTGAAGAACTTGCAAGGCGGAGCGACGAATGTACAAATGGTACTTGAGGAGCGACAACACCGCAAGAATTCAAAAGAAAGGTATTATGCAGCGGTCTCATTTAAGATCTAAAAACGGAAGCAGGCTCCAGTGTTAGAACACGTCGCAAGCTAAGAATACTGACTGCAGCAACAATGAGGAGGGTAACGCATCCTGCACCTGCCATGGCTTCCCATAATAAGCGCATAGAGCGCGTAGCCTCATGTTTTTGCATATTATAGAAAAACCAAGCAGCTAGCCCCATACCAAAAGAGTAGCC